>JAFGIU010000106.1 GCA_016929445.1 Candidatus Omnitrophota bacterium | reverse complement strand
CCGGCCACGTGCACCTCAACCGCGCCGTCAAAGGTGGAGCCGGGCCACAGGTCTACCCAGGCGCCTTCCTGGTAGTAATCCCAGAAGATGGGGCGCGTATAACGAGTGCCCGCGGCCTCAAAGTAGAACTCCATCAGGGAGGGGTTGAACCAGACAATATCCTCACTGATATTTTCCAGGAGGATTCGGAGGGTGCGGGGGTCTTCCTCCCTCATCACGACCTGAGGCCGGAATTTCGCAAACAGAGCCCCGTCGCGCGCCTGCTGGATTTCCCGGATAAAGCGGGCAAATCCGTGGTGCCCGATTTCTTTGGGAGAAATCCCGTCGTTGATAAGGAACTCCACGCCGCCCGCCGTATCCACCTGCCAGCGCGAGTCACGGATATCGTCACGCTCCAGTCCACGCTGAAGGAACAGAATCCGCTGCTGGCCGGTCTGATAGTGCGCAGCCCACCAGCGGGGCTCGGCAATGCGTATGAGCTGGCCCGTCATGAGCTGTTCGCCCTTGAGAATCTTTTCGACCCGGGCCCGGGCAACCAGGGGGCCCTCCATGGACTCCTGGGAATCGTCAAGGCTCTGGATCTCAGCCACAATAACAGCATCAGCCCGGTCCATGAGGGTGAAGAAAGAGCCCGCGGGCGCAGCCAGAGCCGTGCCCATGAGTCCCATCCATACGAGAAGTCCTGCTACAGCCCGCATAAACCCCATTCTATCACGCCGGTGTCCGGCACCAAGCTGAGCACCCAGTTCGGCGCCCTCCTGAACACCGGGGATTTTTAAGTGTTGCAATATCTCGCAAAATGCATTATAAGAGTGCGTTATGAGTTTTATGCCGAAATCCAGTCCTGCTGTCAGGATTGCTTTTATTATCGGCCTTTGGGCGACCCTCGCCTGTGTGCTGCCCGCGCCTGTCTTTGCCATCATCCGCGAACAATCCTTTCCCAGCTCCACGGATCCCAATTTTGACCGCGAACTCATCATGGACAAGACTGTCACACGCCTCACAAAAATCCTTTCGGTGGACGCCGGATACCGGGTGGACAACCTCGACTGGAATATTGCAGGCACTTTGGCAGGGACCTCTCCCAATGTCCTTTCAGAACTCACCTGGGAGGATATTCAGAGCTTTGAAGTGGCTGCCGCCCTCAAGGGCCCTTTCTGGAAAAACGTTTACGCCCGCGGCCGCTTTTCCTATGGCTGGATTTATCATGGCCAAAACCAGGACTCCGATTATCACGGGGACAACCGCACCCTGGAGTTCTCGCGCTCGCGAAACAGCACGGATGACGGTTCGGTTGTCGATGCGACTCTCGGCTTCGGCTACCAGTTCAGCCTAAGCCAGGACCGGCTGAAGCTCTCCCCCCTTCTGGGGTTTGCCCGCCACGAGCAAAACTTCAAAATGACGGACGGAAACCAGATCACGGACCCCTACGGGGAGATCGGGTGGCTGGGCCCCTTTGAAGGACTCAACAGCACCTATGACGCGGCCTGGAGCGGCCCCTGGCTCGGACTCGACTTCGAGCTGTATCCCTTTGATAAGCTCTCGTTCTCCGGAAACCTGGAACATCATTGGGTGGATTATGACGGTGTGGGCGACTGGAATTTGCGGCCTGACCTGGCCCACCCGCAAAGCTTTGCCCACAGCGCCGAAGGCACGGGGCACAAGGCTTCAATCGCAGGCCATTACAAGCTGAACAAACGCTGGAGGCTCAACGCCAGCTTCGAGTATTACAACTTCAGTACGGACGAAGGCACGGATACAACACACGCAGCCAGCGGATTGACAGACGACACCCAACTCAACGAGGTCAACTGGGACGCGGGCTCCTTCAAATTCGGCGCAGCCTATCTTTGGTAAGATTTCCTACTGCAGCAATTCGGTGAGCATCTCGGCAGGGTCCCAATAGGCCAGCAAGAGCTGAATCTTTGCATCCTCATTGAGTTCAAACACGTAAATTCCGTCGAAGAGAACTTCCCTGCCACTTTTGCCCCTCCCGGTCCCAGTCCACTTCACAGCCGCCCCGCTCCCGGACAAAAAGGTGCTGTCCTGGGTGAGCTCGATCCGGTCAAAGGATTCGAAAATGCTTCCGTAAAACTGGTGGAGATTGGCATGGCCTTGGGTCGGGATCCCGCCCACCGGGTCGTGGCTGACGCCATCCTCTGCAAAACAGCCCACCCAGGCCTCGATGTCTTTTCTGCCGGCTGCTGCAAAAAAATCCTGGAGCAGGGCTTGAATTGTCTCAGGCGTCATCCGATCCTCGCTGTTGCACATCATTAATTCCGGACCTACACTAGTCTACGATATTTCCACCAAAACCGGGAGATATGCCGTGGGGAACAAGAGACTCAAATTCTTGGTTGTTGAGGCCGATACCGAGGATATCAAAATCATCCAAGACACCCTCTCCGACTCCGATATTCTGAACGCCGACCTGGACTTTGAAGGCTCGCTGAAGGATGCCCTCTCCCACCTTGCCACAAAACAGCCCGATGCCATCCTCCTGGATCCTAATCTTCCGGACAGCGAAGGCCTTAAGTCCCTGCAAATTCTGCGCGACCAGGCCAAGGATCTGCCCATTGTGGTCATGGCCTCGGACGGCGATACGGAAACCGGCGTGCGCGCCATTCGCCGCGGGGCCCAGGACTATCTCATTAAAGGCAAGGTCGACGTGGAGCTGCTCTCCCGCTCCGTCCGCTACGCGCTGGAACGCCAGCGTATCCTTGGCGAGGTCCGGTCTCTTTCTATGATTGACGAGCTCTCCGGCCTGTACAACCGGCGCGGCTTCCTGGCCATGGTGCAACAGCAAATGGAAATCGGTATACGCGCCAAGCAATACATGCTGCTCGTGTTTGTGGATGTTGACGGCCTCAAGGCCATCAACGACACCTACGGCCATCAGACCGGTGACCAGGCGCTGGTGGAAACCGCCAATTTGATGAAGGACCATTTCCGCCGCGCCGATATTTTGGCCCGTATCGGCGGAGACGAATTCGCCGTCCTCGCAATAGATGCAAAAAAAGAGAGCGCCGAAGCGATCAAGAATCGAATCAACCAAGGCATTGACGCCTGGAACAAAGAAAGCCGTTACGAGTTTGATCTGTCGGTGAGCTTGGGAATCGGCATCTATGATCCGGACAATCCCTGCTCCGTGGATGCGCTCCTGGCTCAAGCAGATTTTGACATGTATCGTGAAAAAAATCCGGCGTAAAACACTCTTGACGTCGATGAATACCAACCCTCACTTCTGGAAAGAGCGCAAGGTCCTCGTCACCGGAGCCAACGGCTTCATCGCCCACCACCTTTTGTCGTCGGTTGCCCAGCGCGGCGCGCACATCACTGCCTTGGTCCCGGAGTCCCAGCCCCCGCGTCGCAAAAACTCCGGGATTATTTACCGCGCTTGGAACGTCACCGATCCGCTCCCCCGCAACTGCCAGGGACACTACGACATCGTCTTTCATCTGGCCGCCCAAACCGATTTACTGCGCGCAGATGAAGAACCCCAGAGAACACTGGACGCCAATGCAGGCGGCACCCTGCGCCTCCTCGAAGGACTCATGGGAAATCCGCCGGGACACTTTGTTTACGTCAGCTCGTTTGCTGTCTATGGTGTACCCCGAACCCTCCCCATTGATGAATCGCATCCCACCACCCCCCTGGACGCCTACGGCGCCAGCAAACTGGCAGGCGAAGCGATCACATGGGCCTACAGTTTTCGCCACCGATTCCCGGTGGCTATCGCACGGCCCTTTAGTGTGTACGGCCCTTGGCAAAACGAAAATACGCTGGTCCCGAGCATTATCCGCCAGCTCCTGCGCGGACCCGAGATCGTCCTGCGCGACACCAAGCCCACCCGGGATTTTCTTTACGTGAAGGACGCTACCCAAGCCCTCATGCGCATGGCTGAGCTCAACCGCAGCGAGGTCTATAACCTGGGCACAGGTGTTTCTGTATCTATCCGCGCCCTGGTGCGCCACATCAGCACCCTGCTCGGGGTCAAACACGTTCAGGTCCGATCCGTGGGCCGGCGGCACACGGATATCCTCAAGAGCATGGCCGATATCGGCAAGGCCTCCGATCTTCTGGACTGGGGCCCCCAGACCCCGCTCCTGGACGGCCTGCACGACACCATCAATTTCTACCGGCATTCCAGCGAAGAACGCCGGGTGCTGATTTAACGGGCCCTGCCGCCCCCCCTCTTGATGATGTAAAACATGGTATACTTCGACTTTAGGTAACCTATTTTTCACAAACAGAGAAGCTTCTCGAAAAAGGCAAATCCAGCGAAAGCTGGAGACGCAAAGCTATGGGCCTAAAGCATTTACATATGCTATGGCCGCCAGGCTACCGAAGGAAGGGCAAGGCCGGCCTCCTTTTTCGAGGGTCGGCCTTTTTTGCACCCTTTAAGGAGAAGCGATGGATAGCCAAAAGAAATCCGTAAAAACAGCCCAGCAGGGCTTCCGCCTAAGGTGGACCCTGCGGCGCAAAATCGGCGGTTTTGCCGCCCTGCTGCTGGGGCTGATCGTGCTTGTTTCGGTGTATTCGTATACCGGTTTCGAGAGCGTCGGCTACGAAGTCCGCCGAATTGCGCAAGCCGATTTGCCGATGACCCGCGCCATCACTTCGGTCCAGTACCACCTGTTGCAATGCCACCTGGCTCTTCAGCGCATTCTGCTCCTGGGCTCGGCAGGCGCAGCTCCCTCTCCCCAACAACTCAACCAACCCCTAATGAATTATGTCCGCAGTTTTCATTTGGTCGAAGAAGGGCTCCGTGATTTCCAACGCCTCAGTGAACAAGAGGCTGATGCCGCTGCGCGCATCTCCTCCCAAGAATCGAATAGCTCTTCAGCCCGGCACGAAGAGCTCTTTGCCACGGTAGGCCGCCTCAAGAACGCGCTCGGGAGTTTTCAAACGGCCGGGCAAAGTCTGATCGATGCAGTTTCCGCAGGAGAACTCGCACTCACTTTCCCCCTGGCTGAAGGAATCCAGCAAAGTGCGCGCAGAGCAGACGACATCGCAAAAATCCTGCTGGATCAGATTGAGGCCTTTTCTGCAAGGTCCGTAGAGCAAGCGCACAAGAACGAAATCCTCGCGCTTCAAACCCTGCTTTCCGTAGGCGCGGCTGCTTTTGCTATCGGCATCCTCCTTACCGGCCTGATCGTGGGAAGGATGCGCCACAACTTAGGCATTGTCGGAAAACAAGCGCACACTCTAAGTCAAAGCGCCGCTCGCGACCATATCCCGGAAGAACGCATTGCAATCACCAGCACTGACGAGATCGGCGAACTCAGCTACCTTTTCAATCAAATGATGGACTCCTTGGACCGGGCCCTGAAGGACCGCCGCCAGGCGCACAAAATGTTGACGGCTGCAAACGAGGGGTTCCGCAGGAGTGACCAAGCCCTGCGCAAAGCACTCGTAGAGCTGAGCCAATCCCACCTCGAGCTCAAGACCGCGCAATTGGGGCTGATCCGCACAGCCAAGGCCGAATCCATCACTCGATTGGCCACAGGCATTGCTCACGAGGTCAAAAACCCGCTCAGTATCATTTTGCAAGGTATTGATTTCCTGAAAAGCCCGGACACAGTGGGCGATCCCAACACGCCGGCTGTGCTGGGCCGCATGCAGAACGCCATCCTGCGCGCGGACAAGGTAATCGAAGGCCTTCTGGACTGTTCCCAATCCAAGGGGCTCTCCCTGCTGCCGGAGCATTTCAACACGGTGGCAGAAAAGGCCTTGGCCATGGTGCAATACGACCTCAACAAAACGGGCATCAAGGTGGTCACGGAATTCGGGGAGGGAATCCCTCGACTCGGCATCGACAGAGGCAAACTGGAGCAAGTCTTCGTGAATCTGCTCAGCAATGCAATCCACGCTATGCCGGACGGCGGCACACTGACGCTTCGGACCTACACCCGTTCCATGCACTTTGCCGATATTCCCAAAGATGTGCCTTTACAGAATCTCCATCCAGGAAACGAAGCCACCGCCGTTGTTGCCGAAATCTGCGATACTGGACCCGGCATTTCTGAAGAGGACCTGCCGAAGATTTTTGATCCGTTTTTTACAACAAAGCCCACCGGCGAAGGAATGGGCCTGGGCCTGGCAGTCACTGAGAAAATAATGGACTTGCATAACGGAAAGCTTCAAATAGAAAACCGGCAGGAAGGCGGCGTCAAAGCCGTTCTGACCTTCCTGGTTTAGCGCTCATGGGAGGAGGTGATGACTGAATGAGAAAGAAACGGATTCTTATTGTGGATGACGAACCGGAGTTCACGGCAACACTCCGCCTCAACCTGGAACGCTTCGGCAATTTTGAAGTCAAGGAGGAGAATGATGCGACCCACGGCCTGGAAACGGCCAAGGGCTTTCGGCCTGATCTCGTCCTTTTGGACATCGTTATGCCGAAGATGGAAGGAAGTGAACTGGCGCATTTGCTGCAATCGGACGAAGATCTCAAGAGCGTGCCCATCATCTTCTTGACGGCAACGGTCGTTCGAGAAGAGGTGGAAGAACACGGCGGTGTGATCGGCACCTATCCTTTCATCGCCAAACCAGCCATGGCCAGCGAAATCATGGACTGCATCGAAAGGGTGTTAGGGACCGGGGACACCCCCTAAGGACGAGGTAACACATGGATAAGAAGAGGATTCTAATCGTGGACGACGAAGTTGATGCCACCGACATGCTCAAAATGCATCTGGAGCGTGTGGGAGGTTTTGAAGTGCGCGCTGAAAACAGAGGCTCCATGGGATATTCGGCAGCCAAGGAATTTTCACCGGACCTGGTACTGCTGGATCTGACAATGCCCGATATGGACGGTTCTGAAGTGGCCGCAATGATCAAAGACGACCCGCAAATCGGCAAAACCCCCATTGTCTTCCTGACAGCATCCATATTAAAGGAGGAAGCGGAGGAAACGCAGGGAAGCGGGGACTATAGCTTCTTGGCAAAGCCGGCCGGCGGCAACGAAGTCATTGAAAAAATCAATAGAGTACTGGGGCTATAACATGGGATTCGACAAGAAAAGAGTTCTGCTCATCGACGATGAGGCCGACTTCACGGAATTGCTCAAATTGACCTTAAGCAAGCTGGGCTATGAAGTCGCTTCGGAAAATTGTCCGAACCGTGCGCTTGCTACGGCCAGGAATTTCTTGCCGGACATTGTCTTTCTGGATGTCATTATGCCCGGAATGTCCGGAGCTCAAGTTGCCTGCCAGCTGCGCGCTGACAGAATCTTGAAGAGTACTCCGGTCATTTTCCTTACGGCTACGGTCGATAGGGAGGAGGTCCAGGGAGCGGTAGGAAAGATTGATAATCACGCCGTTATGGCCAAGCCGCCGAGCACGGACGAACTCGTCGAATGCATAGAGCGGTTCTTAAGCAAAGAAAATGCCGGAGCAGGAGACTAAGGCAGGTACACCACTTGCAGGGTGTCACTGGCAGCTGACGAATCGTCTGAAGAATAGAGGACGACTATTGGGTCGCCCGGCGCCGCCCTTCCCGTCTTCAACAACCATTCCCGGGCTTGATCCACACACCGCCGTGTCCTGCATTCCACTGAGCCTGACAAAGGCAGAACACCCCAAACCATATTGAGCTGGCGCCGCAAATAATCTGTTGCAGCAAAGGCCAGGATAGGCGCCCCGGGTCTGAACCGCGCCACATCCGCGGCCTCTGACAAACGCCTCACAGGCAGGACAATGGCCTTGGCGCGCATTTCGCGTGCCAACCGGCACGCCACCAAACTGATGGCCTCCTCCATGGAACCCGATTCTGTGTTTGAATAGGTCAGGGAAAACATCTCCTCCGGGGCATCTTCGGTCACCTGGACCACCCGGCTCAATGTCTTGACAGCCTCCTTCGGATATTGGCCGATGGCTGTTTCCGCAGACAGCATCACAGCAGAAGTTCCGTCCAGGACGGCATTGGCCACATCCGCAACCTCGGCGCGGGTGGGCTGCGCGTGAGTGATCATGGACTCCAGCATCTGTGTGGCGGTAATCACAGGCCTGGCAATCTTCCGGGCCTTGGCAATAATCCGTTTTTGGAGCAAAGGCACTCCCTCAAGCTCTGTTTCGATTCCCAAATCCCCGCGCGCCACCATCACAGCATCTGCCGCTTGCAGGATCGCATCCAAATGAGCCAAAGCCGGCTTCCGCTCGATCTTTGCCACCAAGAGCGGCGAATTTCCGGCAGGCAAGTGCTCCCGGACCCTGTGCAAGTCAGCGGCACTCTGCACAAAAGAAACCCCGACCCATTCGGCTTTCTGTTGTAACGCAAACTGGAGAAACTCCAAATCCTTTGGAGTGGGTGCCCCTGTTGAAAGCTCGGAATCCGGGAAATTGATCCCCGCTCCCGACCGGATAACGCCTCCGCGCCAAACACGGCACTCCACGCGATCTGCTTGGACGGACAAAACATCCATGGCCACAGAGCCATCGGCAATATACACCGACTCACCCACACCCAACCCAGCGATAAGATCCGGATACGTAAGCGGCACATACGGGCCCCCAACCGGGCTGGAGGCCAGGGTGAGCTCTTGTCCCCGGCGAACCTCCATGACCTGGTCCACCAAATTCCCGACACGGAACTTCGGTCCCGGCAGATCCACCAAAATTGCCAAGGGCACACCGCATGCATCCGCAGTCCGGCGCGCCCGGGAAATGCGCTCCGCGTGCTCGGCCGGATGTCCGTGAGACATGTTGACCCTCGCCACATCCAAGCCGTTTTCGATAAGGGCCTGAAGGACCTCAGGGTTGTCTGTGGCCGGGCCTAGAGTGCAAATGATCTTGGTGCGTTGCCAGTTGAGATTCATGATTTTTGTATAAGGCGCAGTCTTACAAGATGGCTGATAATCACAAGGCAGGCAATTCCGCCCAGGGCCAGACAGACCTTCCACAGATTCTCGGGTTCGGTGATCGAATGCCCAAGATAAACAAAAGCAATAGTCCACGGCACGAGTCCCAGCATCGTTGCAGCCAGAAAATGCCGGAACCTCACGGAAGACAAACCCAAAGCAAAATTTTGCAGATCATAAGGCGCATTGGGAATAAGACGCACCAGCAGTACTGTCAAGAATCCGTGGTTTTCCACAGCCTCGTCCATGCTCACCGCCTTTCCCTTCAGGAGCTTGCTCACTGCTTCCCGGCCCAAGTATTTGGAAATCCAGAATTGCAGGCACGCGCGAAGAACGGCCCCGGCCCATGTAATGCCGATGCCGCGCAACGGTCCGAATGCCAAGCCTCCGCCGATGGTAAGCACACTCCCCGGAATTGGCACCAAAGGCTGAACGATGAGCAGGAAATAAATCAGCGGAGCCCAAAGGCCGAAAGAAAGGATGAATTCGCGAACGCGTTCCGGAGTGAACCGAGAGGCATCTGCCCCGCGATAGATAACCAACACTGCGACCAGCCCCATCGCCAGGATCAGCAGAACCAGCAGGGCTAGTTTCAGCCGGGTCTCTTTCTTCAAGCCCGATTCCTCGATTCAGCGCGTTTGACTTCGAACAAATCCCAAGAGCAGCACACCCACAAAGGCCGCCAAGAAAGCGACAAAGAGCATTGTGGAAAGATGCGCCGCCCTTGCGGCTGTTTCGGGAAAACCAAAGGCCGAAACCACCAGGGCCGCCATTGAAGCAACGACATTCAGAACAAATAGGATCATCAGCCCCTGAGCCACACCACTCCCCCGAGTGTTAGATGCGCTTGGACGCTTTGCCGTTCAGTTAACGCTATTCTAGGCGATCACTGAAGCTTCCGCAACCTATGGATGGATGTTAGGATAGGGAGATGAATGCGTTCACCGCACCCAAAGTCCTGATCACCGGCGCCTCCAGGGGGATCGGGTATGCCACGGCTTTCCATCTTATCGACCAGGGATTTACAATCCTGGCCGGGGTACGCACCCAAGAGGATGCGGATCGCCTCCAAGCGGAAGGCTCAGGGCGCATTCATCCTCTCCTGTTGGATATTACCCGGCCAGAGCACCGGGCCAAAGCCGCCCAGGCTGTTGAGGCCCTCTGCGGAGCCCAGGGCTTGGCAGGACTTTTCAACAATGCGGGGATCGTCATCAGCGGCCCTATGGAGGTGGTGCCTCTTCAAGACTTGCGTGAGCAGATGGAAGTCAATTTTGTCAGCCAAGTGGCTCTCACCCAGGCGCTGTTGCCCGCGCTTAGAAAAGGGCCTGGCCGTATTATTTTCATGAGTTCCATTGCCGGCCGCAGCACCCTTCCCCTGTTGGGCCCTTACAGCGCCTCTAAATACGCGATCGAAGCCGCGGCGGATGCTTTCCGCATCGAGCTCGCTCCGTGGAAGACCCCCGTCTCTGTCATCGATGTGGGGGGCGTTCAAACCACGATTTTCCAGACTTCGCGCAAAAGGGCGGAAAACCTCATGCACGGTCTCCCGCCCCAGGCCCGCGCACTCTACGACCCGATAACAGCCAAGGCTTTTGCCCGTGTCGATGAATTCAAAGGACACCGCCTCCCTCCCATTGCCGTGGCTCGAGCCGTGGCGCACGCCCTGCGCGCGCGCAGACCCAAAGCGCGTTATGTGATTGGATGGGAGGCGCGGTTCAGGCTCCTCTTTGAAGCCTTGCCTGAAGCGGCGAAAGATTGGTTCATTCTCAAGTTGCTTCAGAGATCGTAGAGCAGACTCCCCCAGACTTCCATGGAATCCAGGTCCTGGACAAAGACCGCCACGCTGTATGAATCGTTAGGCGCGCCTTCAGGAAGAAGAAACACAACCTCCGAATCGACTTCATCGGCGGTAGAGGGGAAGCGCGTGGCCTCAACCAGCTCGCGCACCACGCAGTCGTGCTTGAGAAGCCTGCCTTGGTTCTCTCCCCCGGTCACCGGGCTCTGTAAACCGCTTTCACACAATGCCGCGGCAAGCACCAGGCGGCGGCGGACCCGATTCCGCAGCAGTTCGGCGTGCAAGTTCAGAACCAGAGCCTGACCCAAAGCCCCGGACGGGCGCGAGCGCTCTACCCCCAGCCTAACCCAGGGAGATTTCTCGGAAAACTCGAGGATATCGCGCAATGCCTGAGTGCGATGGGAGCCGATGATCTCTTTGGCCCCCTGGATGACCAGTTGCGGCGTGTACACACCCTTCCGGTGAAAGGCCTGGCCGTAGCGCCGCTGCCGGGCCGACCAGCGTTCGTCCGAAAAGGAATCGGCCCAACCGAGCTGGTCCCAGTAATCCACATGATAGGCCATAGCCACGATGCGCCGCCGCCAATAGGGATGATCAGAGAGTTCGGCAAGGACCCGGTCTGCTTCCGGACAGGAAGAACACCCTTCTGAAGTGAAGAGTTCAAGAAGCACGGTGGACCTTTGCTGCGCAGCAGCTTGCGGCATGGACGCCAACAGCAGAATTACCGCACTCAGCAATAGGACCCGGAGTTTCATGTTCACCTCGTCTGCCAGAATACCAAAGATTCGCAATGGGTGTCAGGCCGCCACTGTGGCGGAGCGGGATGACGAATACTTCTTTTGGCAGCAACAAAAAGGCCCGGCAAGAGCTGGGCTTTGGGCCTATCCCGCTCGAGCAGGGCCTTTGTTCCGTTCTATTCCAAGCAATGCAGCGCTTGGGTATTAGAGTATGTCATCCCCGCGCAGGGGGGGATCCCGTTGGCAAGCAGATACCCTACTTGTATCTCGGCCCCTCCGCATGCCACACAAATTCGGGTTCCAGGATAGGCCTGTAATCTTCAGGGATCGGGAAAGGAAAGGTCACCACATCGTAGACCCCGGCCAATGCCCGGATCACGCCCCATCCCAAGCCCTTGACCGCACCCCAGGTCCAGCCGGCCAGCATGCTTGTCTCCTCGGTAGTGTTGTGGATATTCCGGGGAATCTCAACAATGCTGGTCACCATATTGACCACGCCCCGAGTGAACTTGGTGCCCGCGCTTTGCTGGGACGCCTTGGCGCCGTAGCCCCATCCCGCATCCCGGGAAGCCAGGGCCAATGAAGAAAAACTCAGGAGAGCTGTAAAGAGGACCATGCCCCCGACAAGAGCCTTGAATCCAAATTTCCCCCGCATCTGAACCTCCTTCTACCATCGAATTCTCAACAAGAGGACATTTTAGCACAAGGCTCCCCCCCAGGGACGGTTCTCGCTAGCTTCTTTCACTGCAATAGCTTAGGAAAGAACCGTCCCCCCGCCCGCTACTGATGACGCAACGTCCAGGAGACGACCGGCTTGCTAGGGGACGGATCTCTCGTAAGTGATTGGTGGGTAAAGGGTAGGCAAGACCTGTCCCTGGTGTGAGGTACTGCTTAATCGGTGGGATCCGGTGGATAGATTTTCAGAGAAACCGAAGCCCGCACGCCTCCTCCTTCACGGTTCTCAAGTTTCAGCTCTCCTCCGTGAAGCTCGACGACGCTCCGCGCCACGGGCAATCCAAGTCCGGTTCCCTCGCCCGTAGGCTTGGTGGTAAAGAATGGATCAAAGACCTTCCAAATGCTCTCCTGAGCGATCCCGTGCCCTTCGTCCTCGATCTCGATGACGATCACCTGCTCCCCATGACGGAAGCGATCGGAAGACCTCCGGCCGGCATTGTGCTCGCGAACCCCCATCTCCATGGTGCGCGTACGGACAGTCAAAACACCGTCCGTTTCCATGGCCTCAGCCGCATTCTTCAACAGATTGAGAATGGCCTGCCCCAACTTGCTCTTGTCCAATTTGGTCTCGGGCAGGTTCGGGTCCAGATCCTCCTTGGCACAGATCTGCCTGCGCTTGAAAGTATGTTCCATCAGAATCAAACCATGCTTCACCACATCGTTCACGCTGTGGCATTCCATCCGCAGATCGCGCGCACTGGTCAGGCTCAAATCCGTCAGCCCCTTGATGACACGATCCGCGCGCTTTACAGCCTTCTGAATCTGTGCCGTCAGCTGCTTCCGCTCCGCCGGGTCTTGAGTATCATCCAGAGAGTCAACCGCCATTAGAATAATCGCTAAAGGATTCCGCACCTCATGCGCAACACCCATGGCCAAACGGCCGATGGATTCGAATTTTTCGGCCTGAATCAGTTGAAGTTGAGCTGCTTTGATGTGTTCGTTAGCCTTTTCCAGTTCCTCTGTGGAGCGCGCCAAACGCGCATTGGCACGGACAAGGCCCCGGATAATCTCTTTGAGAATTTCTCTGCCGAAAAAAAGCCCCAGGACCGCAATAATGATCCCCAAGAGAAAGTAAACGCCATTGAGCCCGACCAGGATTTGAATCGAAAAGAAGCGAACAGTGATTAGGTAGAAACAAATGAGCAACGGAATCACGCTCATCAGACTGAAGGCCACATTGAACCGGGAAAGAATGCTCTGTTCGAGGATTATGTCTTCTTCGCTCATTTTTCTCCGCATCGCAATGCATAGACCGTCATCAACAACAGCAAAATCAAACCTATCACGCTAAGGATCCATCCTGCGCTCCAGCTCCAGGGAGCGTAGCGCAACTCCAGGCTATGCTCCCCTGCAGGGATGGGTACGGCCAGAAAAGCCAAGTTGGCTCGCCACACAGGAGCCGGGACTCCGTCAATCAGGGCTTTCCATCCGCCGGACCAGCCAGTGCAGGTGCATAAGATTCCTGCAGTCTCAAACGAGACCTTCGCACGCAAAAGACCCGGCTCAGACAGCTCCCAGGCTAGAGGCATTATACGACGATCCTGCGGATCATGGGGCTCCGTCACCCCGGGCAGAGGCTCCACCAGCAAGGGGGTCTCAATGGGGTTGAGCGAAGGATCCTTCATGCGTTTGAGAACCTCTTCGATATCCGGAGCCAAATAGGCCGTGTCCGTGACCCAGGCGTCCGGAGCAGCAAAATAGTCCTCATATATTTCGATCTCTTCCGAATACACCCATTTCAAGGCAGCAATTCGATCCTGAGGCCCGCGAACAAATTCCGAAGGCCGGACCCCTTTGGGGAACACCAAATATCGGCAGCCCGCGGCCTCCAACCACCGCAAATCCCTGCACTCCTGCAAACGCACATGCAAACCGTTGACAAGAGGGCTGAGCACTGCCGGATCAATCTGCCCCAAGAACTCCGCATACTCCAACTGCAGGAGCGCATCATGTCCCGACACATCGGCCAAGTCATAAACCATTCCCGTATTGGCCGGCAGCACCCCGCCGAAAGCGGCAAAGCGCCCCCATTGGCGGTTCTGCGTTAAATAATCAATGCCCGGAGTGCGAGGATAAACCTCACCTGCAGGAACTACGGTATTGTAGCCGCGGCCAAAGAACAGGAGTTCGGCCAGGACCACGATCACTAAAGCCGTGGAATGCCAGCTCCGGCGCACCCCGGCCAAGATTCCCAAGAGAAGGCCTAACCAAAAACCCAAATGAAAAAGGTCGAGCAGAATCAGAGTCTGGCCGGGATGACTCTCTAAACGCGGCAAATACAGAAAGGCTGCAACCAAAGCACCGGTAATAAAGATGCCCACCAGCATATAGACCCACCTCAGCCTTTTGAGGTGATAGGCCTCTGTCCAGGCTTGGGCCCCGGCGCCGGCCAGCCAAGCCAAGGCCAACGCACACACCAAAGTGAAGCGGTTGTTAAAGGCCAGATCAAAACCGGGCAAACGGGTGACTATCCCAAAGAGAGGCGGGGCCCCAAACGCCACTAATCCGCTCAGGAGGGCAATACAGAAACAGCCCCGGGTCATCGAGCGCGCCCAGCTCATCCGGATCCCGACAAAAGCCAGGACCAAGGGCACCAAACCCACAAAAAGCATGCACTCATTGTAATTGAGCCCGCCCAGCCAATAGGCGCCTCCTGCCGCATCGGGACGTCCGAACAGATTGGGAAGCAAAAAGGTAAACAGAACCCGAACCGGAATCACCCACGGGTTCCCCGAATAGATCTGCTCTACCGCCCACGTGCGCTGATAAGGAGCAAAGCTTTGCGCAAAGTAGTGCACAAAAGGCAGAAGTTGGATGCAGGCCAACAGATGACCGACTGCCAAGGCCCCCAACCAGAGAATCGTACGCTCCTTGCCCTCGGGTTTGCGCCGCAGGCTCCAGAGACGCCAGACTCCGTAAAAAAAGGCAACAGCCATTAAGTGCACGGAGGTCTCGATGTGGCCGCCCAAATATTGCAGGCCCACAAATAGCGCCAGCGCGGGACTGCCCCATCGGCGTCCAAGCACACAAAGCTTCTCAGTGGCCCACAACAGCCACGGCAACCACACTGCCACCTGGGCATGGGGCCAACCCAGCCACACCACCAGCCAGGGAGTCAAGCCGAAGCAGAGACCGGTGATCAGGCCGGCCGTGCGCTTGAGTCCCGTGCTCCGCGCCCACGCATAGGCCCCCACTCCGGCGCAACCGAGGCGCAGCATAGCCTCAAAACCCAGGGCCTTTATAGCGCCAAAAGGAAATGTGAGCCAACGGAAGACGTCAAAACAGGAAGTCTGAAGAGAACCCACAAAAGGATGCCCGCAGAAAATCAACGGATTCCAGAGCCAGGGCTCGCCCGCGCGAAGGGTCCGGTGCCACCAGATCTTCCAGGGTGTGAAGAAATAGATGAGATCGCTCAATGCGGGATTGTTTACCGCAACACCGGCCGCCTGCCACGGTAAAACCGTCTTAAGGATATCGGCCGGAACAAGAACGCGGTCAAAAAGCCATACCGGCCACAGCAACAGGGCCGGAGCCAGGAGCAGCATCAAAAGAGGAAGGCCATGTTCCTTGAGTCGTCGTGAATTGATCAAAAGCGCCCTCGATCCACCCATCCTCCGTTTTCCACATACCACTCGCCCAAACGGCCGCTGCCCTTGGGCAAGACATTGACCGGCCCCTCCCCGCTGCCGTCATCCGCCTTGTACAAAAGGGCGGCAGAACCTTCCTCGGTCACTTCCACCAGGTAAAGATCGCCCTGGCTCAAACGGATGGGCTCAAAGAGCCTAGCCAACAAGTGGTCCTGCTCCGGACCATCTTCGTAAACCAATGCCGCATGGTAACCGCGCGTTGACTTTCCCGGGAAAAAACGCTCGGGATTGAGAAAGGCCGGACTCAACGGACGATTACTGATCATCAGAGCGAGAATATGCTCCACCGGAACCAAGGCATGCTGCAAACAAAAACTCGAGTGCACAACTTCCTTGGACAGAATGGCTGTGTTGAGGTTGTACATAGAGATACGAAAAAAACGAATTTCCGGATAGGAACGGCTCACTTCATTCACAACGGCATTCGCGCTTTTCCATCCCTGCGCATAAAGCTCCGCGCTTGTGTGATCCAGCAGCACGGACGGATGGAAGGCCACGGCAATACGCCCGGCGATGAGTTCGTACTGGAAGATCTTGGAAAAGTCGCCCAGGTCTTCGGCGGAAAGAGCCGGATTGAGGCTCGCCTGCACAATGGCCTCTAAGCCCTCTTCGGTGAGGCGGCCACCGTCTTTCAAACGCGTGCGATCGATCCTCAACAACTTTTCGATTGGCTCCAGCTTCTGCGCCTCAGTTGCCTTGAAGCCCGCGAGCTCGGTTCTTTGCGCCTGAATAGAAACATCCACTTCATCAACATCATTGCGGAACAGAAGTCTTCGGGCCCCGCCCGCATAATCCCGCAGACCATTGAGCACCTTCCCGGATTCTTCGGAGAGCGCTCGGTCATAGGAAAGGACGATGCTGAGACGCCCCTTATCCAGGTCCCAAGATGAAAGACGCGGGGCCAACCAGTTTTCGCTGTACCCAAGACTCAAAACCGCGGATTCCAGGGGGATGGCCTCCCGCCGGCCGGGGGGGAAGAACACAAGAAGCAAGAATACAAGGAGAACCCCAATCCCCGAGCCAAAGATCCACAGCTCTTTCTTAGGCAGCGTCTTCGACGGCTTTGAGGCAAAGCGCGAGCGCCTCCTCAAAGACCTCAGGGGTGGGGAGGAGACTGAGGACAAGATAACCCTCCTCGGAAAAATCAAACAAATAACCCGGGTGCACGTGCACCCCATATTCTTCCAACAGATAGAGTGCCCAGGCCTCGTCCGTGCGCGTCTGCGGCACCCGGATCACAGCATACCATCCCCCCTCCGAATCCAGAAACTCCACACTCCCGGAAATCCGACACTGTTTGAGGAGTGTTTGCCGGTTTAAGGACAGGCGCCGGCAGATCTTTTCTTGGATGAGAGGACGCAAATGCAACCAAGACTCCAGGGCCACTTGGGCCGGAGTGCCCACCGATAAATGGGCATCACAGACAACTTCCAATCTGGCTGCCGCTTCCTGGCGCAGAGCCTTGGGCCCGCTGAGGGCAATCCAGCTGAGTTTCATTTGGGGCAGGGCCAACATCTTGGAAATCCCGTTAAGCGTAAAGCACAGAGCCTCTTCATTGCCCGCAAAACTCGGCGCCTGCTCCGGGTTCTCTTTCCAGGAAAAATCATAAAAGACTTCGTCCGCGATGAGCGCTGCTTGATGACGCGCCGCAAGCTCCAGCAACCATATGCGCTCGGCGTGCTTGAGATAGTTCCCGGTGGGGTTGTTGGGATGCACGCAGAGAAGGGCCTTGGTGTTTTTTTGAAATGCGGCTTCCAGCGCATGTGCCGGAAGCGCCCAGCCTTCCCAATACTCCAAAGACACGCCGCGTAACTCCAAACCCTGGAGCCCGGCCAAGGTATCGAATAAGGGATAGCCGGGACGCAGCGCGACCATCGAGTCTCCGGGATCAGCCAAGAGCTGGAAAAGATAAGAATAGGCGTCGCTGGTGCCCGCAGTAAAAAAAACCTGATCCGGGTGGATGTTCACGCATTGCCCGGAGTAGTAGGCGCACACGGCCTCACGCGCGGCCAGCAGGCCCTGAGGCGAAGGATTGTACTGATAACAGCGCGGGTCGTCAAAGGCCCGCAAGATTTCAGGGGGGTACAGCAATAGGTCGCACTGCGTGGGATTGGAACAAGTCAAGTCCAAGACCCTCTCCCCTCGTTCCTTGCGAAGGGAGAGAGCCTCGCTCAACCGGTTTTGACAGAGATCCCAGCGCGTGCGTTCTGAGAGCATGAGCGGAAGCGACTATACTCAGTCCAGGAGTTCGAGCGCTTCCTGCATAAAGGGGAGGATTGCCTCGACCTCATCTTTGGCCAGACGGCCTAACTTGGCAAAGCGCGTCTCGCCTTCCTTATTGATATCCTCGCGCTTGATCTGCAGCTTCTTCTGACCCTCGTTGTAGGAGTAGACGCCGATCGTAAGCTGCGTGCCTTCGGCCTTCCATGTCTTGGCAAAAAGTTCCTTGTCTAAACTGGCATCATAGGGCATTGTCCGTTCCTTCCTATGGTTTTGGTTTGATTGCGGTGACTTTGATGCTTTTCACCGCAGGAGCAATCTCCCGCACCTGTTCCGGTGTCAAACCCGCGTTCTTGGCGATAATTTGAGTCGTATCATCCGGCGCGCCACAGCAACCGGAGGAGACCTCAAAACTCGTTTCACTCTGGACTCTCACATTTGTGAGACCCGCGTCCTGCATAGCCTTCAAGTAGTCCTGCTTGAGAACTGCTCCGCTGACACAACCGACATAGGCATCCATGGATTCCTTCACTTTTCCGGGTAGCTCCTTTGTCAGCACAATATCCGAGACCATCAATCGCCCGCCCGGCTTGAGCACACGAAAGGTCTCCGCAAAGGCCTTGAGTTTGTCGGGCACCAGATTAATCACACAGTTCGAGATGATACAATCGACACTGTTGTCTTCCACGGGAAGGGTCTCGATTTCTCCTTCCCGGAACTCCACATTCGTGATGCCGGCCTTATGGGCGTTTTCCCGGGCCCGCGCCAACATTTCAGGTGTCATATCCACCCCAATGACCTTGCCGTTGGGGCCCACCTTCTTGGAAGCTAGAAAGCAGTCAATGCCACCGCCCGAACCCAAGTCGAGCACGGTCTCGCCTTCCTTAATGGAGGCTAAGGCCACAGGGTTCCCGCAGCCTAATCCGAGATTGGCGCCTTCGGGTAGGGTGGCGAGTTCCTCCTCGCTATAGCCCATGAGCTTGGAGACATCCTCGGCATGGGAACCTGTGCCGCAGCAATTCGTGGTGGGGGCTCCCCACTGACCTGGGGTGGCGATTTTGCCATAACCCTCTCGTACTGTTTTTTTTACGTCGGATTCTTTCATGATGGCCCCCTCAGGGTTGCACCCAACAGATTTCCTATGCTATCAAAATTAAGTGCTGGTGTCAGGCACTGGTGCCAGGCACCGGTGCCTGGCACCGAGCTAGGAGGCGGGGGTGGGCTCTGATGTCTCAGGTTCGGCTTCGGGCTGGGCTTCTGGCTCGGATTCAATTTCTTGTAGTCGACTCAGATTCGCAAAAAGTTTTTCATAGGTCGGCTTCGAGATCGTGAAAGGAATCTTCCCCCCCTCCACAAGGCAAGGCGTCTCGTCCATGCCTTCGGCCAGAGGATCCGCAATCAGCCGAACCGGATCTTTGCCCTGCTGCTCGATCAAAATCCAGGCCTGCTGTGCCGGATCCGAGAGACTCTGCGGCATCGAGGCGTTGCGGACCCGCACAATACTCAGGCGCGACAGCGCCTCAATGTATTGGGTGAGGGCTTCGCCCGCGTCCTCAAAGGAATCCACCGAGATTTCCCTGGAGGGTGTGTGCACCGTGACCTTGAGCAGGTCCTGCTTCTGGATTTGCAGAGGATTTGCGCCCACAAAGCGGCTGGGATCCGGAGCCAGATTGTCCTGCGTATAGGAGGCCACCGTGTAAACATGCGGGCTGTTTTCCACCCGCAGGTACCGCTCCCCATTTCCGGAGCCGGGAACCGGAGCCCCAATTTGGGCCACAACCGGGTCGCCCTCTTTGAGCGCAATCTGTACTTCGTATTCGGGCGTATCCAAGCCATATCCCTCTCCCGCAGGATCCACCACTGTCTCCGCCCTCAAGCCCCGCAACGCCCTGTGGTAGTTCTTTGTCTTGGCCTCATCCTGCTCAAAAGGATTGCCTGCGTAAACAGGCCGCCACTCTCCGCCGCTGCGGCGCACACTCACGGACTCGATATTGTCCTCGGCAATGGAAAAGAGTTTTAGGTTAGCCACGTACAGTGGCTCGATCTTGGCACTCTCCAGATCCGCGTAAATCCCCATTCGCGAAAGCAGGTCCCAATCACAAAGATAAACCTTCTCGCTGCCTTCGCGGCGCACAAACACCTGGTTCCATCCGGCTGTCTTGTCCCCAATCAAGAGATGTTCCTTGACCTCCCCATTCTCGGAAAGCAGCACATGAATCGCCTGAGCATCCCGGATTCCAAAATCCGCAAAGAGATCCTCGGAGTTGCCCCGCTCGTCTCCGCCCACTTCTTCCAGCCCTTGAAGCAAACGGTCCACACGGTTGGCATCCGCGGGCAAACCCCACAAATTGGGCAAAACCCAATTCTCGCCCACACGGGTCAACATCAAACGCTCCTCGGACGTCTCCTTGTAGATTTGGAGTCCGTCCAAGTTCTCCGGCGAAACACCGAGCCCAAAGCTTGCCTCAGGTTCAGGACTGAGCTCCGGACGCGTCTGTTGGCCCTTCCAATAAAGACCAAAGACCAATAGACCCAACACCACGATAAGCAGAATGATTTGTTTTGGATTCATAGGAGTTCTTAGTTTGTCGCTGCGCTCAGGGCCTTCATATACGAGGCTTTGCCACGCTTACGCAAAAGAATGCGGAACCAACCCAACAATACAATGGCTAACGGGAGCATAAGCGAGGCAAAGAAACGCCACCAGGCCTTGGAGCCGGCGGACACACGATCAATCGTGCGATCCATGGGCCGCTTGGACCGGATCTTAATGATGTCCTCGTCCAAGCTCATGGCATCCACGGAATTCTTCAGAAAATCCAGATGCCCCCCGCTCTGAATCAAGTCTTCGGTAAAGAGAGTCTGTGCGCCCACAAGCAACAGCTTACCGGGCTGCGGATTAAGCTCTTTATCCGGTTTCACGCCGGGCATCGCATTGGGGAACTGCCCTTCCACAAGCACTGCCAAGGGAAACTGTTGAGTACTCTGATTGCTAAGCATCATATCCCGCGGAACATACTGTGTCTTGTCGCCGGGAATAAGCCAGGACTTGGGGCTGGAACGCAAGAGAACTTTAACACTCAGACCCAGCTCCTTCAGCTTCTCCTCGTCAAGATCCAGAGCCGAACCCCACATGTAGAGAATGGGATCTAATCTGGAACTGATCGAGTAGTCCGGATTCATGCCCTCGTTCATAATTCGGATATGGATGGGGAGCTTGACGGGAATATTCATGGCAAAGGGGCCAAAACCGCCGCCCGCCTGGATATTGAGCACATCATGGCTTTCATCCAACAGCACTTCATCCTTGACTCCCAGGCCCCACGTTTCCAACAACCCTCCCAAGGATGGATTCACGGACAAACGGGAAACCCCGATCGCCCCGCGGCCTGAAGGCCGGTACTCAAACACATTCTTCTGCGTGGCCAGGAAGAGCGAACCGCCCTCAACCAAAAACCGGTTCACGGAATACTCTTGATCCTCGCTCAAATCCTTGGGTTCGATCATCACCAGGGTGTCGGCTCCTTCAGGCAGCGGAGACTCTTCCGTCAAGTCCACACGCTCCACCTGATAGCCGTCGTACTGCAGCGCCAAAGGCACCAGCCGGTACGCGTCATCGTATTGCACCTGCGAGGCATCCGCCCCCATCTGTGCCAAGAGCTGCTGCATGACCGGATCAAGTTGCTTTTCTTCATACGGGGCAACCACGGCAATGAGCGGGGCCTTGTCCAAAGTCAGTCGGTAGACTTTGGAAACCAGCTGGTACTCCAATTCGGTCAGATTACTCGGCAGTGTGGGAGGAAGCATCTCCTCGGGCTTTTCCTTATACCCGAGGGTCATGGACGAATAGATGAGCTTCACGCCCATTTCATCGGCTTCAAGGGACTGCACCTGGAAGGGCCGGATCCCCTTGCGTTGGAGACTCTTCTCAAGGGACTCTTCGCCCCCTTCCTCCTCGTTCATCATATTGGACGCTTCCATATGCACCACCTGAAACTGCAACTTGCCTCCGGAGAGAATCCGGAACTCATCCAACTTGTCCACGACATCTTGCTCGAGATTCTTGAAGGCCGTGGGCATTTTTTCTTTGGGTGAGACATAGTACTTCACATTGACCGGGGCCTTGAGCCCGCCCAGAATGCGCTTGGAAACAGGAGAAATCGTGTACAGCTTCCCCTCGGTCAAATCCACACGCCCCAGCCCCAAATCCCCGAGAAACACATTGGCCACCACAAAAATAGCGAGGGAAATCACCGCGGCAGTGCCGAAAATCTGTTTCTGCTTGGGCCGCATCCGGCCCTCAATCCAAAAACCGTTGAGCATCAGGAAAAGCCCCGCGCCCAACAGGAAGTAGAGCACATCCCCGCTGTCCAGGACTCCGCGCTCAAAACTGGCAAAGTGCGAAATGACGCCGACATAACTGTCCAGGAAGCTCCCCAATCCTGAAACCCAGCCGTCCACGGTAGTGGCGATAAACTGATTCCCCACAATGAGCAGCCCGAAGCAGGCCAGCATGGACAAGATAAAGGCCACAATTTGATCCTTGCACAGGCCGGAGATAAAGAGCCCGACCGCCAGGAAAAACGCCCCCACCAGAATCGAGCCCAGGTAACCGCCGACAATCGGCCCCGGATCCGGGGTGCCCAGCACAAAGAGCATGATGGGAATCGGCAAGGTTGCGGCCAGCGCAACTATATAGAAGAAAAGGCTCGCAAGAAACTTTCCCATCACCAGGCCGTGCGGCTTGATGGGGAAGGTCAGCAGAAGCTCCATGGTGCTGCTGCGGTTTTCCTCGGCCCAGGAGCGCATGGTAACGGCGGGGATGAACACGCCCAGTGTCACGGGCAAGAAACTGAAGAAACCCCGCATATCGGCCAGGCCCAGCAGGAAGAAACTGGCCATGAAAAGGGAACAATTGAGGACCACGAAAACAAAGATGAAGATCGCCGCAATCGGGGAATTGACGTAAGCCGCTAATTCCTTGCCTGCGATTGTAAGTGCGCCGGGTTTACTGCTCATGATTTCTTCTGCTGTTTGGTCAGGAGATCGATAAAGGCCTGCTCTAAGGTGCGGCCCTCGCCCACGAGCTCATCGCGAGTCCCCTGGGCCACGATCACGCCGTCGTTAATAATGACAATACGATCCGCCAATGCCTCCACCTCCTGCAAAATATGGGTGGAAAACAGGATCGTTTTCTTCTCCGCCAAGCCGCGCACCAAATCCCGGATCCCGATAATTTGCAGCGGATCCAGGCCGGAGGTGGGCTCGTCCAGGAT
>JAFGIU010000105.1 GCA_016929445.1 Candidatus Omnitrophota bacterium | reverse complement strand
CTCTGATGCCGGACAATATCGAGCTCCTCAAAGCTACGGAGATTTTGGTGAAGGAGGGCTTTATTGTCCTGCCTTACACCACCTGCGATTTGGTCTTTGCCCGCAAGCTTATCGAGGCAGGCGCGGCTTGCGTGATGCCTCTGGCCGCTCCGATCGGCTCGGGCATGGGGGTGCAGGACCGCTCCATGCTGCGTTTGTTCAAGGAAGCCGTTTCCGTGCCGGTGATTGTGGACGCGGGGGTGGGTACTGCCTCGGATGCGGCCGTGGCCATGGAGTTAGGGGCGGATGGAGTTTTGATGAATACAGGAGTGGCTTGCGCCCAAGAACCGGTGCGGATGGCCGAGGCCATGAAGTTGGCCGTGGAAGCGGGGTATTTGGCTGCGCGCTCCGGACGCATTCCTGCCAAAGCTTATGCGAGTGCTTCGAGCCCGGCCGAGGGCATGCTCAGCCCGGCCGGCACCTGATCCCAAACAGCCGGCAAACCTCACGTTTTGATTCCTGACCGATAGAGAAAGGACAACGCAGTGGCAAAGAGAAACTACAATATCGCAGTGATTCCCGGAGACGGGACCGGTCCCGAAGTCACGGCCGAAGCGCTCAAGGTCATTCAGACCGCGGCCGGCACCTTCGGGTTTTCACTCCAGACCCAGAACTTTGACGTGGGAGGCGAACGCTACCTTTCCACCGGCGAAATTCTTCCGGAGTCCGTGGTCCCTGAACTGCGCCAAGCGGACGCGATCTTGCTAGGCGCCATCGGGCACCCGGATGTCAAACCCGGCATTTTAGAGAGAGGGCTCTTACTGCGGCTGCGTTTTGAATTGGATCAGTACATCAACCTGCGGCCGGTCAAGCTCTATCCCGGCGTGTGGACCCCGATCAAAGACAAAGGCCCGGAGGAAATTGATTTTGTGGTGGTGCGCGAGAATACCGAGGACCTCTACGCGGGAAGCGGCGGGATTTTCAAAAAAGGCACGCCGGATGAGATTGCGGTGCAGGAATCCATTAACACGCGCAAGGGCGTGGAGCGCTGTTTGCGCTATGCCTTCAATTACACCCGCAAGCGCAACAAGGACAACAAACTCACATTTTGCGGCAAGACCAATGTGTTGACCTATGCGCACGACCTTTGGTGGCGCGCTTTTGAGGAGATTGGTGAGCAGGACTATACGGATATCAAACGGGACTACGCGCACGTGGACGCCACTTGTATGTGGATGATCAAGAACCCCGAGTGGTTTGACGTGATCGTGACTTCGAATATGTTCGGGGACATCATCACGGATTTGGGCGCCATGATCCAGGGAGGAATGGGGATTGCGGCGGGCGGAAATCTCAACCCCGAAGGCGTGTCCATGTATGAGCCGATCGGCGGTTCCGCGCCCAAGTATACGGGCCAAAATAAAATCAATCCTTTGGCTGCGATTTGCGCGGGTCAAATGATGCTGGAGCATCTGGGCGAGGGGCAAGCGGCTCAGGCGATTGAGACTGCGGTGATGGAAGTGACCTCCAAGCACATGAAGAGCCTGTCCGCGGGTCAAATGGGAATGACGACAACTGAAGTGGGCGACAAGGTGGCGGGTTTGGTTTCCAGTGCCGCGCCCGCCCAATCGGCATAGGTGTGAGATGAGTGAAAGTTCAAAAGGTTACCGGGTCGGTGTGGTCGGCGCCACGGGTGCCGTGGGGCGCACCATGCT
This sequence comes from Candidatus Omnitrophota bacterium, assembly GCA_016929445.1. NCBI lineage: Bacteria > Pseudomonadati > Candidatus Omnitrophota > Candidatus Omnitrophota bacterium. The sequence continues at coordinate 3,230 of JAFGIU010000105.1, read as the reverse complement.
TCAAATCCTGGAGCAACGCGGTTTTCCCATCAGTGAATTGCGTTTATTTGCCTCCAAGCGGTCTGCGGGCAAGGTAATCCGGCATGACCACAAGGATTACGAAGTCGAAGAGCTCACCACCGCGGTCATGCGCGATATGGATGTGGCGCTCTTTAGCGCGGGCGCTGCGCGCAGCAAGGAATTTGCTCCGGTTGCGGCCAAGAATGGCGTGATTGTGGTGGATAATTCCAGTGCCTTTCGAATGGACCCGGAGATCCCGCTTGTGGTGCCCGAGGTCAATCCCGAAGCGCTGGAAAGTCACAAAAATATTATCGCAAACCCGAATTGTTCTACGATCCAATTGGTTGTGGTGCTCAAGCCTTTGCACGACGCGGCCCGGATCCGGCGCATCGTCGTCTCGACCTACCAATCCGTTTCCGGAGCCGGGGCCGGGGCCATGAATCAGCTGCGCATGGAGTGCCAGCGCCGGCTTCCGATACCGACGCCCACCCAGGGGGTGCGGCCCGGGGCCTTTGTGCGCTTGGGTCCTTCCACGGGCAACGGTCCGGTCGGATACCGCATTGCATTCAATCTGGTGCCGCAGATCGATGTGTTCTCGGATCTGGATTACACCAAGGAAGAGTGGAAGATGGTCCGGGAGACGCAGAAGATTTTGGGAGAGCCCGAGATGAAGCTGACTGCCACTTGTGTTCGTGTCCCGGTTTTTCTGTCTCACTCCGAGTCCGTGAACATTGAATTCGAACGGGAATTGGCTGCCGCGGATGCGGTTCAGATTCTTTCCAAATCGCCCGGCGTGGAGGTGGTGGACGACGTGGCGGAGCGGAAGTATCCGATGCCGCTGGATGCTGCGGGCAAAGACCCGGTTTATGTGGGGCGGATTCGCAAAGACCCCACTGTTCCAAACGGACTGAATCTGTGGGTGGTGAGCGATAACCTTCGCAAGGGGGCTGCTCTTAACGCCGTTCAGATCGCTGAGAAGGTGCTGGGTGTGCAGGCCCGACCCGGAGCTTAGGCCACGCCGTATCCGCTTGGACTTGGAATACGACGGTACGGAGTGGTGCGGTTGGCAAGTCCAAAACGAACCCAAGGGCGGGCCTCGCAAAGGCCAGGCTACGATACAGGAAGTTCTGGAAGAAAAGCTTTCGCAGATCCTCCAGGAAGAAGTGAGAGTGATCGGCAGCGGCCGCACCGACAGTGGAGTTCACGCCGAAGGCCAGGTCGCTGCATTCAGCACCTTGTCTGATATCTCCACGAAAAAGCTGCAAAGTTCTTTAAATTCCCTATTGCCTGGAAGCATTGCGGTGCACCGGCTTAGAGAAGTGCATGCGGACTTCCATCCGCAACACGATGCGCTGAAGAAATGCTACCGGTACCGCATCCTGAACCGGCCGCAGCGTTCGGCTCTGGATCGCGCCAAGGTTTTGCACGTGTCCAGGCCCTTGGATCTTTCCGCCATGGAGAGGGGCCTCAGTTACTTGATTGGGGAGCACGATTTCTTTGCCTTTCAGGGGAGCGGACGAAAGGCTGCGTGCACGGTGCGGCAGATGAGCCGGGCCGAGCTTCGCAGGGAAGGCGAGTGGATTGTGCTGGAGTTTGAGGCCAACGGGTTCCTGTACCGGATGGTAAGGTCTCTGGTGGGGACCTTGTTGCAGATCGGGCTGGGAAAGCGGCCGGCCGAGGATATGGCCCGGCTGCTCCAATCCGGCGAACGGTGCGCGGTGGGTCCCACGGCCCCGGCCAAGGGATTGACCCTGGCCTGGGTGAGGTACCCGGGGGAGTCAAAAACAGGGGATTGACAGGGGGAACCTGTGTAAGTAACATAGAGGCTTAACTTTGCCTCATTCTGTCTACGGCCCGAAAGGCTTGGAGTATCACATGAAGACGTATATGCCTACAGCTAAAGATGTTAAGGAAAAAGGGGGAGAGTGGTACGTGCTCGATGCCAAGGATGCAATCCTGGGCCGGCTGGCCACTCGAGCGGCAGTCCTGCTGCGTGGAAAGCACCGGCCGGACTTTACGCCCCATATGGATTTAGGGGATCACGTGGTGGTCATTAACGCGGAACGGGTGCGCGTGACCGGCAATAAAACCGAGGACAAGCTATACTCGCGTTACTCCGGATTTCCCGGTGGACTGAAGCAGGTTCCCTTTAAGAAGATGTTGGAGCAGAAGCCTACGGAGATCATTCGTCTCGCGGTTTCTCGCATGTTGCCGAAGAACCGATTGGGCCGGCAACTGGTTCGAAAGTTAAAAGTTTATGCTGGGCCTGAGCATCCTCACATAGCACAGCAACCTCGGAAGGTATCTCAATGAACGAAGACGGGACCAAGGACCCTAATGTAGAAGAGTCAATGGACAAGGCAGAGCAGCAGACCCCCACTCCGGAAGAGGCCCCAATTCCTGAGCCCTCTGAAGTGGTGGCAGAAGCGGGTCCTGAGCCGGCCGAGTCTGCGGAGGAAGAAGCAGTCGCAGCTCCGAAGCCGAAGAAGGCGGCCAAGCGCATTACGCCCTCTGAGGGAAGTGTTCGGGCAACCGGACGCAGACGCACCTCTGTGGCCAGGGTTTATATGAAGCCCGGGACCGGCAAGCTCACGGTGAACAGCCGGTCGATTGACGAGTATTTTGAGAGAGAGACTTTGAGGATGATTGTGGGTCAGCCTTTTAAGGTGACAAACACATCCGGCCGGTTTGATGTAAAGGCGATTCTTGACGGAGGTGGAACCTCCGGACAGGCAGGTGCGCTTAGGCACGGGATTGCGCGTGCACTGGTAAGAGTGGAACCGACCCTTCGCAGCACTCTGCGCAAAGCGGGGCTTTTGACTCGCGACCCCCGCAGCAAAGAGCGCAAAAAGTTCGGGCAGAAGGGGGCACGGAGGCGCTTCCAGTGGACTAAGCGGTAACCTGGTCAAACTGTTGGATAAAGAGATTAAACATGGCCTACCCGCTGATCCTCCTGGAAGGATTTGGGTAGGCCTTGTTTTTTGGGGACACAATACTGATCAGCAATGCTTTCTCGATATTGTGTGCCCGTACTCAGACTTTCAGGGACAGTTCTTGCGATCGATTCTCTACTTTCAGGGACAGTTCTTGCGATCGATTCTCTGAATTGAAAAATACTTTCAGGGACAGTTCTTGCGATCGATTCTCTGAATTGAAAAAGAACTGAGCTGACCCCAGTTTAACGGACACCTCAAAGATGGGACAATAACCATCTGGAGGTGGTGAATGAG
>JAFGIU010000104.1 GCA_016929445.1 Candidatus Omnitrophota bacterium | reverse complement strand
TGAAGCCGCTGCAGGAGCGCTACCATGCCGCGCGTTCGGATGAGGGGCGTTTGAGGGAAATTCTCAAGCGCGGCGCAGATGAGGCCCGCCAGCGCTCTCAAGTGATGCTCGAGAAAGTCCACCACGCGCTGGGATTTATTCCGAAGGGTTAAGGCAAGGCGTCATTGCGAACGAAGTGAAGCGATCTGCGCAGAACACAGATTGCTTCGTCGGTCTTTGACCTCCTCGCAATGACGGAGTCACTCGAACGCTTCCTCAATCACTTCCCTGGCAAGCTGCGCGGAAAGTTGATTCGCCGCCCGGTTAATGGCCTGAATCGTCTTGCCCGATGTTGAAGTGACCGCGCTAATCCGGTACCCGCGCACCTCCGAATCCGACTCCGCCACCCGCGCGTCCCACACATCCCCGGTCAGGGGGACCATCGAGGTCTCCACGCGCGCGGTCAGATTGAGATAATCGCTGGGCTCCTCCCACAGCTGAAAGTCCTCCACCTGAATGCGGATCACATAATCGGGATGCCGCTGCTCCATGAGCCGTATCTCCGTGGCATCATCATAGGCCACGGAAACGCTCTCAAAAGAGCTCTCCAATAATGCGGTGAGCGCCTGCGGGAACAGTTGCCCAAACGGAATCACAATGTGGGTGGCAATGGAGGTGATGCCCACGGTGGTGCTTTGGCCGGCGCCGATGGTGGAAACCTTGTAGTCGTGATAAAAGCCGATCAGGTGCGAGCGCTGCGGATCCCAGGTGGGGCCCTTCTTGATGTGCCAGGTGGTCTCGTTGAGCGGCCGATCGGGCAGCACCTCTTCAAAACGCAGGAGCACCGCGCCCGGCCGCTGCTCCATGGCGCCAATCAGCGCCTGATCCCACCGCGCCTTCTGATAGGGCTGCGTGGTCGCGGCCATGCAGGCGGTGAGGCCAACCACCAGGAGGAGGAGCAAAAGAAGCGTGACTGTTTGAAGGCCAGTTTTTTTCATCTCAGCTGTCTCCTAGTCTACCAGACCGCCAAATATTTCTGTACCCGACCAGGTGCCTCCCCAGTTCAAATCTTGCCAACGAAACGAGAGAAGATGAATCTGGTTCTTTACAAACTCGGAAGAAGTCTGCAGTAGCCCCAAGAGCAATGCGCCGTTGGGCATGACATAGCGGTGTCGAACATCATTGACTGTAACAGCTTCAAGTTTGATATCATCTCTTGCATTCACGCTGGCACCCGGCTCAATCACGGCCCTGGCTTCATTGTTGATCTCTGTATTCACCAAGGTCCCTTGTGGCACGGCCACTTGACTGCTAATTCCAAGAAGGTTCACCATCTTCCCCTGATTTCGAGCTTTGAGAATCACATCCTGGTCTGGATCAAAACTGACGTAGCTAGAGTTAAAGTTGTTAACCTCAACATTTTCTCCAATCTGAGCCCAAGTATGGTCCTCAATCAATGTCTGAATCAACGGCTCCAGCACAGGCCGCCAACGCATTAAAGAGGTCCATGGGGACTGCACAAAAGAATACACCTCATTAATGGCATTGACGGCTATCAGCAATCCTGCAAAATCGGTTGATTCTCCATCGTCGGCAGAAACGGCAATTTCAGTATCTGGGTTAATATTGGCAACAGACCAGCGGTCTATATAGGTGTTGAGCTTCGCGGGACTCCGGTTGGTTCCATTCTTTGGAAGCACAGGCCCGGCCAGGCCGAATAGACGGATATCATCGTTGACTTCTAACACAATATCATCCAATGCCGCGAATTGACCGTACATTTCAATGACGTCTGCCGAAGCAATCGCTTGCTCGTTCGCATAGCTCCCTCCCCTGGGTGCAGAGTTGGGTTGCACAGGTCCCGCCAAAGAAAATACTTCGATATCCGAATCGGTCTGAACTGCGAGATTTCCTGTGTTCAACGTTTCGGAGATCAACATAAGCGTTTCGTTGAAAGCTTCTGTATGTGCGCTAACGTTTCCCACTCTAGTCGCATTGGGTGAAGGTTGGGCCAAAGTCAGTACCCGCGTCTGATTCGAGGATTGAACTGTGGTGTCATCACTGGAACCCTCTACTGCGATATTAGACCCGGCTAAACTGCTCTGCATCAAAGAAGCTACAATGTTCTCAGCATAAAAATCACCCGCACTGACCGGCCCAGCGGCCGCAGAATCATAGTCCACAGCCAAAGCCACTACATCTTGTGCATTCTCTGCTGTGACTTCAAGTCCATAGGCGAGATGATCTGTATTATGTACCGCGGCTTCATTGCCAATATTGATATCGTTCTGGGCGTTGGCACTACTTACTGCAAAAGAATCTATCCCCATGAGATCCCCCGCGAGAGCACGAACCTCATGGTTTTGACTCGCATGAATGCGACTGCGATCAAAGCTAGCTAGTGGCGTTCCCCAGTTCCCAGCCACACTGAATGATTCCAGATAGTTCTTGGCACTTGCTCGGACTGTCCCATTCAAGGGAGCAAAACCCTCGGCATCTTTTGCAATAGGACTCGCAACCGTCCATACATTCTTATTGCCCTTAACTAAAATGTCGACGCCCCCCTTAGCTTCAATATAGCTTGGCGGAGGAGAGGAGGATGAGCGGTGGTAGTGCAGGGTGGATGTAAGCCAATCCAGGACAAAAGTCTCTGCGCTAAGATCATACCATTGGGGCAATAATGAGTTCGAAGGAACTGGATTCACAAGATTAACAGAGCTCAACTCGGCTTCACCCCACAAGACCAGACCACCGGAGGTCCAAACCGTTGCACTTCCATCAATACGTAAATCACTTTCATTGTTCACCCACACCTGGCTGGCCGGTACCTGTGATGAATATGAACTTCGGCCAGATCCTAACACATCCACTTGGTTAAAAAGCCTCAGACGATGCCCAGCAAACATCTCCACACTCCCGTTTGCTTGAATCTGAACCTGATCCGCAACATGGGCATCGGTCCGCGCGGTATAGCGAGCAATATTGTACACATTGCCGCTCTCGCCTTGAACTCGATTTATGGACTCAATTCCTGGTTGTGCAGCGATCATAACCCCTTGCCAATCCTCGGTAGGGAGCAAACGGCCGTTGATAACGACCTCATCTTTTACTACAGCCGTAGCAGCACTTAGGACATTTTCAATACGCGTCCCCGTGGTCACTCTGGGATCGGTGCCCCAATCCAAGACAGGCTCCTCCTCCAGAATTTTATCCTCATCCAACATATCAGAGATTCCTTCCAAACCTTCTCCCAAAGCCGAGGGCACCTGGTCCTCCAGCTTGTCGATTGCGGAACCTAGCCATTGACCCGTATCGTGGGACAAGGCCTCCGGAGCTTCCCAAGCAAACTCAGGGGAGAAACGATACCACTGATGACCACGGTCTCTTTCATCAGATGCTGTCAAAATCTCGATTATTCGATTTGCATCCAAAATGGATTCATCCCGGACAATGCCCACGGCTTCTCTGAGGACCTCTCCAATCGCCAAGGCTGTCCCCGCACCAAAGGGGCTTCGATTAACTGCTTCAAATTCAGAAGTACCAATAGCTGCCGTTTCTACTAGCAGGTCTCCATTTGAGAGGATATCCGCTCCACCTTCCACCGAATTCAAGCTCGTCATTTGATCTCGGGTAATCGCGACGGCAGGAATCCGTTCAACTCCCGAAGTATCCAATGACTCATTCGCGAGTCGCCCGCTTAAAAACTCAGAAAGAGCTTCTGCTCTGGAACCTGATCTCCAGACTAAACCACCGGAAGATTCGGCGGTGGTCCTATAGTCGTCCTCGTAGTTCCCAACCGCCAGGATGAAAAACTCATCAGCCCGACCAATCCCTTTAAACACACTCTCCACCACGGCCTCATTGTCGCTAACAGCCACAGCTCCACGTCTTCCGCCACGGATCCGAACACCATCCTCAATCAGGGGCCTTGTCCAATTGACATCAGAATAGATTGTGACTCCTGGTGCGGAAATCCTCGCTCCCTCATCCACAAGCAAATATGAGTTGGTGATCCGTTTCCCATAGGCCATGGGCCAATCGTTCGGTCTTCCGGCGAGAATCGAGGTATCTTCTACACGAAGATCCGAGGTGTTGAGCATATTAGAGGTAATTTGAATTTCTGCGCCGGCAGAAAGATTCGCGTTAGGGCCCACATAAACATTGGAATTTCCTTCTGAGCTTGCATACATCAATCCCGGTGCCGGACCTGAATACCACAGCCGGGCTGTGGGTTTTGAGCTCGCTTCCACTGTCAACTGTTGGTCGGCAGCAAGCACCGTTCCTTCCCCAATGGAAAGCTCTGCATTGGCCTCAGACTTAATACCTCGTCCCATCGCATCAACTGGAAAAATCTTGTCCTCATTCACCCACATATCCAGATCTGTTAGGTCAGCAGAGACCGTTTCGTCCGAATCGATCTCAGCCGTAACGGTAGATCTGGCCGATGCCGTCATGTCGATATCTCTACCCCTCACCTGCACTGACTTACCCAAAATCAGGCGTGCATCTGCTGTGAGCTCATTTTCAAAAGGGACTCCTGCAAGCCATGCCGACGACTTCCACACTTCCGCGCCCAACTGAACCGTATTGCCCTGAAAACCGTTGTCGGCATGAGCCACAATGACCACGTTGTTACCAATCTCGATGTGTGGAGAAAAAAAGGTAATGCGCCCGGAACGGCCCGTTGAAGCTCCATTCAGATGATCTCCACTAGCTACTTGTCTGCTCGATACCACAACACCATCCGCAACATACACGCCCTTATCTGCAGCAAGATCGATGTCTGCTCCCCAAGAGAAATAGTCGGAATTGACAAAGATTGTGTCGGGGTCAATCAGCACCCTTCCGCTTTGCCCCTCGAAGGCCCCGGCCTCAATCCGCCCGCCGTTCAACTCCACATTGCGCGCCGCCGAGAACTCCACAAAGCCCCCATCCCCGGAAATTTCACCGCCGCGCACATCGATGAGTGATCCATCAGCTAGAATGCCGTCACGAGCACCAAAAACATTCACCACACCGCCATTGGATTCGCTGCCTCTGCCGCGCGCACTGATCTCAGATCCAGATTCGAGCACAACATCCCCAGCACTCACGATTTGAATCTGACCCGCATTCACAACAATCTGGTTCCCCTCTGCAAACCCTTCCGTATTGACGGCCCCCGCATTCACCACGAGCGCTTCACCGCCCTCTTCCACCCCCTCCACACCCCCATCCAACACCACACTAATCAGCCCCTGAGAGTCCAACTGCAGCACCAGTTGCTCGCCGGCCGCGAGAACCGCCGATCCCCCGTCCGCGCGAATCACGCCCTCATTCCGCACTTGCTCACCGATCAGCGCCACATAACCGCCGGGCGCGGCCGTCAGCGTTCCCTGGTTCACCACAGCAGCCCCGCCCTCGCCCGCAAAGGCCCACTTACCCGCAAGAAAATCCTGATTCTGGATGTCCAAGGTGGAAGCCGCCAAGGCCCCCACATCCACCCTGGAGCCGGGCCCAAACAACACTCCCTGCGGATTCACCAAAAAGATCTGCCCGTTGGCCTGAAGCTGGCCGAAGATAGCCGAAGGATCCGCGCCCACCACCCGGTTCAAGGCCACGCTGCTCGCCGAAGGCTGCGCAAAACGCACGGCCTCATCGCCCGCAATAGAAAAGCTGTGGTAATCGGCAATCATTTTGTCTGTGGCCTGGTTTACCTGCATGGCCTTGCCCTGGATATCGAACTGGGCCTGGCCCGAGGCCACTTCCTTGAGTTCCGGCAAACCCAAGGCAGGCATGACCAGCATCAAGTTGAGTAGTATTGCAAGGGTGAGCTGTTGGGGAGTGGTGAGCAGTTTTGGCATGGACGGACTCCGTGGTTTGAGGGCAAACAAAAAACCCGAAAGCGAATCGCTTCCGGGCAGAAAGTCAGGTTCTGTATTGACGCAATGATCGCGTGTGGTCGTCTGAGTGCCTCTCAAGATGCCCCTGACACAGAACCTTAAAACTAATGCGCGTCCCCGCATGAGACTAATTACCTGACGAAGGTCATATAGCCACATAGACCTAAGTTGTTTCAATGGTGACGGGTTAGAGAAAAAGTGTCAACGAAAAATACCTTACCGGACGCGTAAGATTTGGGGAGCCTCGGGGACGGTTCTCGCAAAACCCGTTGCAATCAAAGGGGCTGGCGAGACCTGTCCCCGGGATTCTTCTTGCCTGTATAATAGGGGCCATGGAACGCTACCGCATGCACCCTGTCCAAAAGAGGCTTCTTCAGGAGGCCTCCACCGCCAAAAAGCTCCAGCTCATCGAGGACATGTTCCAACTGGCCTGGCAGACAAAGTGGTCCTGGTTCAAGGAGCAAAACCCCGACTGGAGCGAGGACCAAATCCGCCAGGCTGTAAAGGAGTGCATTCTCAGTGCTGGAGACTAAGGTTCTCGAATTCACAAGACGGCTGGATGAGATTCAGCTTCCCTACATGATTACCGGTTCCGTCGCCGCCATGCTCTACGGAGAGCCCCGCTTCACCAACGATCTGGATCTTGTGCTGGAGCTCAAAAAGGCAGACGTGGACAAGCTGATTCAGGGATTCCCTGCGGATGCATTCTACCTGCCGCCGGAGGAAGTGCTCATCATCGAACAAAAACGGCGCATTCGCGGACACTTCAATATCATCCATCACGACAGTATGTATAAGGCGGATGTGTACCTGGCCGGCGAAGATCCCCTCCACCGGTGGGCCATGGCCAAACGCAGGCAATCGGACTTTGCGGGCGGAGACGTCTGGCTGGCGCCCCCGGAGTATGTCATTGTCCGCAAGCTTCAGTTTTTCAAGGAAGGCAAATCCGAAAAGCACATCCGCGACATCCAAGCCATGATGGAGTCTCTTGAGGACCAACTCGACCGGAACCTGGTGAGGGAAAAGGCCCAGGACCTGGGCGTGGTTGAGGAGTGGGAGATGGCTTCCGCTTAGAAGAAGACCAAAAGCAGCGCTATCACTGCACGGGCAAATAATCCTGCCACCACATCATCAGCCATAATCCCCAAGCCGCCGGGCAGGGCTTCGGCTTGCTTCACCGGCCCCCGCTTCACAATGTCGAAAAACCGGAAGAGCGCAAAGGCCCCAAGAACGGCCCACACGTTATGGGGCACGGCCAGCAGCGCAATCCACATGCCGGCTGCTTCGTCCACCACAATAATGGAAGGGTCTTTGGCGTTGAGTTTTTTGGCGAAGACTTCAGAGCTCCACCAACCAAGCCCCAGCAGGATCAGCAACACAATCCCCTGCGCAGTCAGAGAAGGCTGCAACACAAACCAGAGCACAGCAGTCAGGGCGCTCCCCACTGTGCCGGGGGCCACAGGACTGAAGCCGGCCCCGCCTAATGTGGCCATGAGTTTGCAGATTGTATTTGGCATGGTTTTTCGCAAGCGTTCATCCGTTAAACAAATCTGTGACGAAACATGAAAAATACTGCCCCGACAAGACACAACCCTGCCCATAAATAGTCAAATCGCAACGGTTCTTTCATGTATATAAAGGAAAAAGGTATAAAGACTGTGAGCGTAATGACCTCTTGAATGATCTTGAGTTGTCCGATATCCAATACGGTGTATCCAATACGGTTTGCCGGAACCTGAAGGAGATATTCAAAAAGCGCAATACCCCAACTAACAAGCGCTGCTATTATCCACGGCTTATTATTTAACTCCTTCAGATGAGCGTACCATGCAAAGGTCATGAATACGTTACTGCAAACAAGCAAACATACTAAAGAGAGTACTGGGTTCATGTATTTCTCATGTCTCCATTGCTGCATGCCACGAATCAAACCTCCTAAAGTCGTTTCTGCTCCACATCTTCAGCGCATACAGTCGGCTGACTTTAGTGCGGACATTATATCACTGAGTTACAGTGGGTTGATGCGGATCCCGGGTGTTCAATCCGTCATGGCGAGTCCGGCTCCGGTATCAGGCGCCACTTGTGCCCTTCGAGACGCCGCTGCGCGGCTCCTCAGGGTGAGCGGCCCAGATAGACGCCGACAAGCTACTTCAGTTTTTTGAGGGAGCCTTCCATGACGGCGCGCGCGTAGCGGTCTTGCTCGCGTTCGTGGGCGTGTTCCAAGGCGGCCAGGATCTCGGGGCCTTTGAAGTTGAGCGCCAACTCCGCGGCCACGCGGCGTTCAAAGGCTTTGCCGCTGCGCAGCCTCTGGATAATGAGCTTTTCGTGTTCGGGGCGGAGAAGCTCGCCGAGGTGCGCGGCCACGTTGTTCCTGATTTTGTCGTCGCCGTCGCGCAGCATGCGCACTAACTGCGGCACTGCCTCCACATCTTGCTGGCGGAACACACTCTCCACAGCCGCACGCCGCACCACGACATTCCAGTCCTTGAGCCGCGCACGCAGCTGTTTGAGGTGTTTGGCACTGGTCTCGGGCCGCTGGCCAAAGGCCCGCACGGCTGCGCGCCGCACTCCGGAATCGTCCTGCCTAAAGAGCTTCACCATGAGATTCATGATCTCAGGAGGGAGTTCCTTGTAACTGTTGAGCGCCTCAATGGCTGCCACGCGCACGCGCGGATCCCGGTCGTGCAGCATCATGGCCAATACATCTCTCCCCTCCTCCAGCTGCAAAAGTTCCATCGCATTCACGGCCCGCAGGCGCACCTCGGAAGAGGGGTCATGGCTCATCTCCAGAATACGGGCACCCGACTCAGCGCCCTGCACCAAACGCAGGCCCGAGAGCGCATCCGCGCGCACAAACTCATTCACATCATAGGTTGCGCTCTCCATGAGCTCGACGGCTCGCGGGTTGCGCAGGCCGCCCAAACGCAGAATGGCTTCCTGGCGCAAGTCCGGATCCGGGTCCTTGATCTGCTCCGCGTATTTCTCAAAATCCACCGGTTCGGTCACGCTCGCGGGCTCGATCTCGCCCTCAGGCAAGGGCCGGAGCGTATAGTCAAAAGTATTGTAATCGCGCAAAGTAAAGGGCCACAAATTCTCCATCACAAAGTCCGGGCCGGGAATGGAGTACCACGGGCCTTTGAACTGCTCCACCGTTTGAATGTCGTAGTAGCCTTCATAGCTGAGCCGGATGTGGCGTTTGCCGTAATTGAGGAAGGACATTTCCAGGGGCGTCACCCCTTCGGGTGTTTCGGATTGGTCCAGGAAGACTTCCGCACCGGACGGATCGGATTTGACGATGAGTTTGCGCTCCACGCAGGCGGAGGCGGAGAGGGTTACGAGGATGAGGAATATGGCGAAGAATTTGCGGGACATAAGCTCCCGGAATGTCATTCCCGCGAAAGCGGGAATCTAGTTGAAGTCAGTTATACGAATAGATCCCCGCCTACGCGGGGATGACAACACAGATCCTCGGGTGTCAGGCACCCTGTTGAATTTGGTATCAGGCACCACTTGTGAAGCATCTTATCCAGACTGTGGTGCCTGACACCTTGCCGAATCCGGTGCCGGACACCTTCAAGGCTTCTTTAACTGCAAACGCCGGGCAACGCTCATGATATTCGCGGAAACGGAGCGCGGCACCGGCACGGCATCCAGGGCCGAGCTGGGATCCTTGAGCCCGTGCCCGGTCAAAATACACACGTAGCGCGCGCCGCGCTTTTTCAGAGCCCCGGCCTTGGCCATCTTGAGAAGCCCCGCGACCGAAGCCGCACTCGCGGGTTCGCAGAACACGCCCTCTTCTTTGGCCAGGACCTTGTACGCGTTGCGGATCTGGCCCTCAGTCACGGAATCAATCAGGCCCTTGGATTCGTCGCGCGCAGCCACGGCTTCCACCCAACTCGCGGGATTCCCGATGCGAATGGCGGTGGCAAAGGTCTCGGGCTTGGCAATGGGTCTTCCCTTGACAATAGGCGCCGCGCCCGCGGCCTGAAAACCCATCATCTTGGGCAAGCTCTTGATCTTCCCCTCGGACTTGTATTCATTGTAACCCAACCAATAGGCGCGGATATTGCCCGCGTTGCCCACGGGAATAAAGTGATAATCCGGAGCCTCACCGAGCGCATCGCAAATTTCATACGCGCCGCTCTTTTGGCCCTGAATGCGATAGGGGTTCACGGAATTGACAAGCGTGAGATTGTATTCCTCGGAAAGCTGGCGCACGAGCTTGAGGGCTTCGTCAAAATTGCCTTTGATCGCCACGACCTCGGCGCCGTGAAAAACCGCCTGGGCGAGCTTGCCCATGGCAATGGCGCCTTCGGGGATGACCACAATGCATCGCAGGCCCGCGCGCGCGCCATAGGCTGCGGCCGAAGCCGAAGTGTTGCCCGTGGACGCACAGATAATGCCCTGCGAGCCCTGCTCCAGAGCCTTGGACACAGCCATGGTCATGCCTCGATCCTTGAATGAACCCGAGGGGTTCATGCCTTCAAACTTGAGCCACACCTGCGCGCCGCCGCCCACTTGACCGGCCAGCCACGGGGCCGGAATGAGCGGAGTGTTTCCCTCCAGAAGCGTAATGATCGGAGTCTTGCGCGTCACAGGCAGGTACTTGCGGTATTGGGCAATCACACCCTTCCAAGCCATGATCAGCCTTCCTCCACGCGCAGAAGCACGGTGCCGCGCTTGACCGCCTCGAGGGCGTTGATGCGTTTGAGCGCGGTTTGGACCTGCCGTTCAGCAGCCTCGTGGGTCATGATGACCACGGGCACGGCACGGGAAGAGGTGCGTTCGGGTTGGATCACACTGGAAATGGAAATTTCCTGGCTGCCGAGGTGGCGCGCGATTTGCGCGAGCACGCCGGGCCGGTCGGTCACGGAAAAGCGCATGTAGTAGCGCGAGCGCACGTCCGCCATTTTTCGGATGCGCTGGATGCTGCCGTCACTCAAATCAATCGGGTTGGGCGGCAGGGCCTGCGGAGCGCGCGCGAGTTGCAGGATATCACTGACTACGGCGCTGGCCGTGGGATTGCCGCCCGCGCCCTTGCCGTAAAAGAGTTGGTTGCCCACCAGATCGCCCTGCACAAAAACAGCGTTGTACACGCCGCGCACGCTCACCAAGGGGTGGTCCAAGGGCAGCAGCGTGGGATGCACGCGCGCCTCGAGTTCTTCGCCCACGCGCTTGGCAATGGCCAATAGCTTAATTCCGTAGCCCAGGCTTTGGGCAAGTTCCATATCCACGGGCGAAAGCTTGGAAATACCCTCGATATGCATCTCTTTCATTTTGGCCTGGCGCCCGAAGCCCACCAAACACATCAGGGAAAGCTTGTGCGCGGAATCAATGCCGTCGATGTCGAGCGCGGGGTTGGCCTCGGCAAAGCCCTTTTTCTGGGCCAGAGCGAGCGCGTCTTGCATGGTGGAGCCTTGCTCCTCCATGAGCGTGAGCACGTAATTGCAGGTGCCGTTAATGATGGCGTAAAGGGCGCTGAGTTGGTTGGCGGCCAGGCCTTGGCCCAAGCCCTCGACAATGGGAATGCCGCCGCCGACCGCGGCTTCAAACAAAAGGCGCTTGTTCGCGCGGCTCGCGGCCTTGAGGAGCTCCGTGCCGTGCTCGGCCAGGAGGGCTTTGTTGGCCGTGACCACGTGCTTGCCGTTCTTCAGCGCTTGGAGAACAAATTCCTTAGCCGGGTGCATGCCGCCGATGAGCTCGACCACCACATCCACCTGGGGATCGTTGAGCACTTTTTGCGCGTCGTTCACATATTGTTTTGCGGGAATCCCGAGTTGCTTTGCGAGGGCGTGCCGCTGATCGCAGGCATACAGCAGTTTGAGGTTGCCGCCCGCGCTGCGGCGAAGGCTGGCGGACTTCTTGAGCAGAACCTGGGCCGTACTGCCGCCGACAGTGCCGAGCCCGATTAATCCAATGTTCATTTGATCTCTCTCATGTAACGATGGTCGGGGCGAGAGGATTCGAACCTCCGACCCCCTGAACCCCATTCAGGTGCGCTACCAAGCTGCGCCACGCCCCGACTCATTCCGTTTTATAAGACCGCGTCATCAGATCCACCACCGCTTGGCGCGGATCCTTTCCGCGAAAAAGAACTTCACTCACCTGCTGCGCAATGGGCATTTCCACGCCGAAGCGGCCGGCCAAAGACACGGCCTGCAAGGTGTTGTGCACGCCTTCGGTGACCATCTCCGTGCGTGCGGTCATCTCCTGCAAAGACTTCCCCTGCCCGATGCCCTCGCCCAGGGTGTGATTCCGGCTAAGCGTGCTCGTGCAGGTGGTAACCAAATCTCCCACACCACTCAGGCCGGCAAATGTCTCGGCCCGCGCGCCCATGGCCACACCCAAACGGGTGATTTCGGCCAAGCCCCTGGAAACCAAAGCGGACTTGGCATTCACCCCAAATCCTAAACCATCGGCAATGCCCGCGGCAATGGCAATCACATTCTTGAGCGCCCCGCCCAATTCCACCCCGACCACATCCTCTGAGGTATAGAGCCGGAATTTCTCGGTGGAGACTGCCTTTTGAATCTGCGTTGCAAAGGCCGCGTCCTTTGAGGCCACCACCGCACTGGCCGGCAGGCCGCGCGCGATTTCCAAGGCCAAGGTCGGGCCGCTCAGCGCAGCCACACGCGTGTGAGGAAAAATGCGCTCGATCACCTCAGTCATGCGCAAACAGGAATCTTCCTCCAGGCCCTTGGCCACGCTCACCAGAGGCGGCGGCGACTCAGCCCCATGTCCCAGATCCTGGAACAGACGATCCATCACTCGGGGCAAAAAAGCGCTCGGTACAGCCACAATTACTGCGTCCGCACCGCTGACCACTTGCTTCAGGTTATCCGTGATGGAGAGGGATGCCGGTAGGTCAATACCCGGGAGAAACTTGGGATTCTGGCCTTTCTCCCGCATAAGGCCGACATACTCCGGATCGTGGCTCCAGAGCTCGCAGGGAACGCCTTTTTGGTCCAGGAGCAGGGCCAGGGTCGTCCCCCAACCGCCGTCTCCGATGACACCGATCTTGCCCTTGCTGTCCGGATTCATGGGAGCCTCATACCGCCTCTATGTTAAAGGGACATAGTATATTAGCGCGGAGGGGGGTGTCAATCTGTGTTCTGGTACCGGCTGCGGGTGTCAGGCACTGGTGCCAGGCACCGGTGCCAGGCACCAGTGCCTGACACCGCAAAGGGGGACCGCCGGACACGAATGCCCGGCGGTCGGGGGCTGGCGTTGGTGCTGTGCTCGTAGAAACTCTTCTCCTCGGGGGCTACCGTTTTTCCTCAGATCGAAGCGCTCACCCGTTCAATCCGGGTCACCTTCATGACCTGCCTGTATTCCACGTCATAGATCCTGCCGCGGAACAGAACCTCAATCTCGCCCTTCACCCGAAGCATCAGGCTCTGGACGCCCTTTTCAGGGTATTGGGCCCGGGTCACTGAAATTTGGCGCTTATGACTTTCCGGGCTTTGGTTGCGGGCCTTCTTAAGGGCCTCCTCCCTCCACTCCAGGGACTGGCCGCTGAATTCTCCCAGCACCTCCCTGGCCTCCTCAGGTGTGAGGGGACGGCTCCCGCAAACCCGGAAAAACAAACTCTTCTCCCACCGGCTGGAGGTGTCTTTATCTTTCCTAACCTCCGTCTTTGTAATGAGTTTCCGCCTTCCTGAGGGGAAAATCACCTGCCGGTGAGTCATCTTTTTCATTTGTTTGCCTCTACTTTTTTAATATATTGCATATTAAACTAAATAAAAAGAGTTTTGACATACATAAGAATAACATCAAAAAAGCCTGTTGTCAAGCCTCATTCCCAGTTTTTTGTAGGCTCCGGGGCCAGGGTCTTCTCAATAGCCCGGCCTGTCTTGCCTGCGCCCACACCCACTCGCCGTACACCCTGGCCAAACAGGCCTCCCACACCCTTGATATCCCTCCCCATCCCCTTGGCAATTTCCCATAAATCCCGCCGTACGCTCTCGCCCAGGGCCTCCTGGCGCTTATCTGCCTCATAGCGGTCCCGGCCGGCTTTGAGGGTCTCACAGGCGCTCAGGCTGAAGGCCATAAGTAGGCAAAGGACGAGACAGATGCGAGGTCTCAGAATAGCGGCTTCTCCTCTCCGTGCATCAAGCGCCGGATATTGGCCCGGTGGCGCAGGATAATAAGGGCGGACACAGCAGCCAAACAGACGCTGATCTCCGGCCGGTCGGCGCGCACCACACTGATCAAGGGAATCACCAAAGCCGCACCCAGGGAACCGATGGAAACCCGGCGCCACAACAGTAGAAACCCAACAAAAATCACAAAACCGGCCAAAAAGTATACCGGCCGTAAAGCCAAGGCCACCCCAGCCCCTGTGGCCACCCCCTTGCCCCCTTTGAACTGCAGGAAGGGACTCCAGACATGGCCGCTCACGGCAGCAAATCCCAGCAGTGCCTGGTGCAGTTCCGGCACCCCCACACTGCCTTGGGCAAAGCTCCAGGGAGCCAGGAACACCACCGGCACCCAACCCTTGGCCGCATCCAGCACCAGGACCAAAATCCCCGCCTTCTTGCCCAGGGCACGGCTTGCATTAGTCGCACCGGTATTCCCGCTACCCACTTCACGAATATCCCGGCCCAGCAGTTTACCGAGCCAGAAGCCGGTGGGGATTGCGCCCAGGGCAAAACTGAGAAACACGCTCAGGATCAGTGGCCACATAGTTTCGTGTTCGGATCCTTGGATTGGCTCAATTGGCTTTAGGCTTCAGCTCAGTACCGTCCGCAGGACAGTACTTTGCATCCGGAGGAAAAGTCGCCCCGCATTGCGGGCAGAACATGTCCGGCGCCCGGTACTTCTGGGCCTCCTGCTCATCCATATGGTCGCCGAGCAACGCACCGGTCAAACCGCCCGCAGCCGCGCCAATCAGGGCACCCTCGCCGGTCTTGCCGCTTTGGTGGCCGATAATGGCTCCCAAACCCGCGCCTGCGGCCGAACCATAACCCGCCCCCTTCTGGGTGGACGTACACGCCGTCAAACAGGTGAAGCCAAACGCAAGGACCAAGGCCAAAATAAATAGTCTCTTCATCGAGTCTTCCCCTCCAAACTGGTGTTGTTCAGGTAAGTTTTACAAACTTGAATTCCAGGGGTGATTTTACCATAGGACAGCCCCTGGCTGTTATTTGAGAAGGCGGACGCGCTGGGGCGGCCAAAAGATCATAAAAGCTCTGCCCACCAGATTCTTCTGGGGCACATAGCCCCAGAAACGGCTGTCCTCCGAGCTACCGCTATTGTCCCCGAGCACAAAATACGCGTCCTGAGGCACATCCACACTCTTGCCCACATGCCCAAAGGATCCGCGATTGTAATAATGGAAATGGGTCAGGATCTCGGGTTCAGTCATAATTTTGTCCCCGATCTTGACCCTCCCCTCCTCAATACCCACAGTCTCTCCGGGCAGGGCCACCAGCCGCTTGATGTAGTCCTTCTTTTCCTCGCCCGGATATTTGAAGACGATGATGTCCCCGCGTTGAGGGTCCTTAAAGCGGTAAAGGTATTTGTTGACCAGGATACGGTCCCCTTCCATGAGAGTCGGGCGCATGGAACCCGTGGGAATCTTGAAGGGCTGGACCACAAAGGTCCGGATCAGAAGCGCCAGGACCAGCGCAATCAATATAGACTCGGCGTATTCGCGGATGATTTTTTTGGTTTCGGGTTTCACATCAATTCTCTATCTTCAGGGCTGCGAGAAAGGCCTCCTGCGGAATCTGGACCTTGCCGAACTGCTTCATCCGTTTTTTGCCTTCTTTCTGCTTATCCCACAACTTGCGCTTACGTGTGATGTCACCGCCGTAACACTTGGCCGTCACATTTTTCTTGAGCGCCTTCACATTACAACGCGCTATCACATTGTTCCCGATCGCCGCCTGCAGCGCAACCTGAAACATCTGGCGAGGGATGAGTTCCTTGAGTTTATCGACGAGCTGCTTGCCTCTAGCATACGCGCGATCCTGAGGCACCACGGAAGACAGCGCTTCACAGATCTCCCCGTTAATCATCACGTCCAGGCGCACCAATCTGGCCGCGTGGTACCCGATCATTTCATAATCGAGCGAACCATAACCGCGCGTCACGGATTTGAGCTTGTCATAGAAGTCGATAATAATCTCGGAAAGCGGCAATTCAAACACGATCTGCACCAGGTCCTCGCCCACGTATTCCGTGCTCTTGTACGCCCCGCGGCGGTTCGTGGCCAGTTCCATGACCGCCCCGATGGAATCCACCGGGCACATCATGGTCGCGCGCACCCACGGCTCAAGCATTTCACTGATTTCACCGCCAGGGGGCAAATGGCTCGGGTTATCCACCTCCACAAGCGCGCCTGTATTCAAGCGCACCTTGTAGACAACACTGGGGATCGTGAGCACCAAGTTCAGATCGTATTCACGCTCCAGGCGCTCCTGGACAATCTCCATGTGCAAGAGACCCAAAAAGCCGCAGCGGAACCCCATGGACAAAACTCCCGAAGACTCGGGCTCAAAGGTGAGCGAAGAATCCGACAGATGCAGTTTTTCCAGAGCCTCGCGCAGTTGGGGGAAGTCCTTGGGATTCACCGGATACATACTGCTGAAGACCACGGGGTTGAGAATTTCAAAACCGGGTAGGGCTTCGGACGCCGGGGCCCTGTCATCGGTCACCGTATCGCCGTTGACGATCTGCCGCGCGTCCCGGATATTCGCCGTAAAATAGCCGACCTCCCCAGGGCCCAGGGAATCCACCTCCCTCATCTTGGGTTCCATGACACCCAGCTCGATGATCTCGTGTGTCACGCCCGTTCCCATAAAGCGCAGTTTGGCCCGCGGCCGGATAATGCCCTCGAACACACGAAAATAGACGACCACACCCTTGTAAACGTCAAAGTCCGAATCAAAAATTGTGGCGCGCAGAGGCAGATCAGCGCTCCCCACGGGCGGAGGGACATCTCTGACAATGCGTTCAAAAACCTGCTCGATGCCGATTCCCTCCTTGGCACTCACGTGCAGGCACTCTTCCGGTTCGATCAACAAGGCGGACTCCAACTGCCGCGTAACCCGGGCCACATCAGCATTGAGCAGATCCACTTTGTTGAGCACGGGAATGACTTTGAGATTGTGCTGCAGGGCCAGGTTCAGGTTGGCCACGGTCTGGGCCTCCACCCCCTGTGAGGCGTCCACCACCAGCACCGCGCCCTCACACGCTGCGATGGATTTCGAAACCTCGGAGCTGAAGTCCACGTGCCCCGGCGTGTCAATGAGATTGAGCACATAGTTCTTTCCGTCCGCGGCCTTGTACTTCATGCGCACGGCGCTCGCCTTGATTGTGATGCCGCGCTCGCGCTCGAGATCCATCGAATCCAGCACCTGATCCCGGAACTCCCGCACCTCCACGGACCCGGTCATCTGCAACATACGGTCCGCGAGCGTGGATTTGCCGTGGTCGATGTGGGCGATAATACAGAAATTGCGGATAAGCGATAGGTCCATAAGTAATGTCATTCCCGCGAAGGCGAGAATCTAGTTGTTATTGGTTACACGAATAGATCCCCGTTTTCACGGGGATGACGTCAACGACTTGGTTGCATATCTTTGACAATCAGTTGCACAAAACTCTCTCCCTGCCACTCGGAAATGCGCGCGGTATACACCATGTCCACCTCATCTCCCTGGCGCGGAAGGCTCCCCAGACTATCGGCCTGCGAAAAAGCCACGGCCTCGCGCGTGACGCGGCCGTCGGAAACCATCATTTTAACGTGATTGCCGCCAAAACGGCGCGGAGTAAAACGCACATGCAAACCGCGCGTTCCCCAGGTGGGTTCGGGATTACCTTCTCCAAAAGGCCCCAGAGCCGACCACTCGCGCAGCAAGGGCTCGTTGAGAGCGGAAATCGGGATCTCGCCGTCGATTTCCAGTTCAGGCACCAAGTCCTGGTCCGGCAAATTCTCTTGAGCCCACTCGTTAATGGAGTCACGCAAGGGCACCAAATTCTGCTTGTTTAAGGAAAGCCCGCAGGCCTGTTTATGCCCGCCAAAGCGCTCCAGCAGATGAGCGGATTGCGCCAGGGCCTCCCGCAAATGAAATCCCGGAATGGACCGGCCCGAACCGGTCCAGGAGTCCTCACTCACGCCTCCCATTACAATCGCAGGCCTGAAGAAGCGGTCACTCAGACGGCCAGCAATCACGCCCACG
The DNA here is from genome assembly GCA_016929445.1 of Candidatus Omnitrophota bacterium. Taxonomy (NCBI): domain Bacteria; kingdom Pseudomonadati; phylum Candidatus Omnitrophota; species Candidatus Omnitrophota bacterium. The sequence continues at coordinate 14,313 of JAFGIU010000104.1, read as the reverse complement.
ACACCGGGGTGCCAATCCTTCCGGCCCAGGACAATGACCTTGTGCTGCGCAAAATTGATCTCGCGATCCATCTGGGCCAAGGCCTCCTTGTACATACGATCCTGCAGGCGGCGGCGTTGCTGGTTAACCCGGTTTAATTCCTTGGCAAGTTCCTTGGCCTCGGTTTCATCCGTACTCAACAAGAGCTTGAGCGAAAGTTCGGCCGAACCCATGCGTCCGCTCGCATTGATGCGCGGGCCCAAAGCAAAGGAAAAGGTTTCGGCATCCATGGCTCCTCGAATGCGCGAAACATCGACCAGGGCTTTGAGCCCCGGATGTTTGGTTTGAGCCAAGGCCTCGAGCCCGGCCCGCACCAACACGCGGTTTTCCCCCACCAAGGGCACCACGTCGCAAACCGTGGCCAGGGCTGCCAGCTCCAGATCTTCCTCTATATTCCGGCCCATGTGACGGGCCAGCTCCCCCACAAACTTATAGGCAAGCCCTGCGCTGCAAAGCTCCTTAAAGGGATACTCGCATTCAGGATGTTTGGGGTTGATGAGCAAGGCACTGTGCAGGGATTCTTCGGGATCCGGAAGGTGGTGGTCAATGACAAGGACATCAATCCCGTCGGCAGCCAAAGCCTCGATAGGACCGCGCGCATTGGTGCCGCAATCCGCGGTAATGACCAATTGACACCCGGATTCACGGGCGACCTTCACCCCGGCTTCGCCCACACCATAACCGTCCTGCAGGCGGTGCGGAATAAAGGTGACGCAATCCGCGCCCAGCTGGCGCAGACCGCGCACCAAGACCGCCGCAGAACAGAGCCCGTCCGCATCGTAGTCGCCCCAAATCAGGATACGCTCATGCCGGTGCAAAGCGTTTTCCAGGCGCTCCATAGCGGCATCCACATTACGCAAAAGACGGGCGGAATGCAGATCCGCCATACGCGGTCTAAAAAATTTCAGCACCTGGTCTGCGCTATGAAATCCGCGCTGTGCCAAAATCTGGGCCGTAAGCGGATGAATCCCCAGCGATTCGGCCAAGGGCTCCCGCGTCTGACGATCCAACGGATGAACGCGCCAACGCACACGCATCTACTTTTTGCCACCCCTCTGTGTGAGGGCAAGGACGGTCGGAGACGCAATAAAGATGGTGGAATAAATCCCAGCTAAGAAGCCGACTATCAAGGTAAAGGCAAAATCATTGATCACCTCGCCGCCGAAAAAGTACAACGCCACAACCACCAACAAAGAAGTCAGTGTCGTCAAAACGGTACGCGACAGGGTCTGATTGATACTCAGGTTGATGATCTCGGCAAAGGTCTTTTTGCGCACCACGCGCAAGTTTTCACGGATTCGGTCGTAGATAACGATGGTGTCGTTAATCGAATAACCGGCCACGGCCAAGAGCCCGGCCACAACCGTCAGGCTCACCTCCCTCCCGGTAAAGGCAAGCGCCGCCAGACAGATGAACACGTCGTGAAAAAGCGCCAGGACCCCGGCCAGAGAATAGGCCAGCTTCTGGAAGCGCAACCCCACGTAGGCCACGATCCCGATCATAGCCCAAATGATGGCCAGGCTCGCGCGCTTGCGCAGGTCCTTACCCACGGCGGGGCCCACCTTTTCGATACGCAAGACCTGGTAGGGATTGTCCGAGAACTTTTCTTTGAGAACTTTCTGGATCACTTGCGAGGTGTCTTCGCTGCTGCGCACAATAACCTGGTTTCCGATGTGCACCTGCTGCAAACTGATCTGATCCAGGCCCGCCTCACCAATGGCCTGCCTCAACTGGTCAATCGCCACGGGTTTTTCAAAGGCATACTCCTGCATTTGGCCGCCCGAAAAATCCACCCCATAGACCGCATCGCCCTTGCTGAAATAAAATCCCAAGCCGCCAAACACCAGGACCGCCGAGATCACAAAGCAAATCTTCCGGTACTTGAGGAAGTCCACATCGGTCCGCGTCAGGAAATGCATCATGGTCAGTTTCTTCAAGAAACCGCTATTGAGCATGCCTTCAAAGACCAAGCGCGTGACCACAATGGCCGTGAACATACTGGTGATCAAACCGATGGTCAATGTGACCCCGAACCCGCGGATCGGACCGGTCCCGAATTGAAACAGGAGAAAGGCGGCGATCAAGGTGGTCACATTGGAGTCAAGGATGGCGCTGAAGGCCTTTTCGTAGCCTGAGGATATCGAACCCCGCAAATTCTTACCCAGGTTGAGTTCCTCGCGAATGCGTTCATAAATCAGTACGTTCGCATCCACGGCCATACCAATCGTGAGGATCAAACCCGCAATACCGGGCAGGGTCAGGGTCGCGCCAAGCGCCGCCAAAGCCCCCATAATAATGATGATGTTCAGGAAAACCGCGACGGTCGCCACCAAACCCGCGGCCCAATAGTAGGCCCACATGAAGAGAATCACCAAGATTCCCCCCACCACAGTAGCTCTCAGGCCCGCACGGATCGAATCCTGGCCCAACAAGGGGCCCACCGTGCGCTCTTCCTCGATAATAATGGGAGCGGGCAGCGCACCGGCGCGCAACTGGATCGCGAGGTCCGTGGCCTGGTCAATGGTAAAACGCCCGGTGATTTGGCCGCGGCCGCTCGGGATCTCGCTCTGGATCACCGGCGAACTCACCACCTTGCCGTCCAGAATAATGGCCAACTGGCGGCCTACATTCCGGCGGGTCACGCGCGCAAATTTCTTGCCGGCTTCCGGCGTGAGTTCAAAGGCAATATAGGGCTCGTTAAAGCGGGATGTATCGAATTCAACCTGGGCATTGACCAGGGCATCGCCCGTCATCACGACATCCCTCTCCAACAGAATCATTCCTTCGCCCTCGTCCTTGGGCAAAAACACGTAATCGCGCGGCACATCCCCATCCCGAGCGCGGCGGATCAGATCAATATCCTCTTCCACCATTTGAAACTCCAACATTGCCGTCTTGCCGATAAGCGCCAGCGCACGATCGCGATCCATGACACCCGGCAGCTGGAGCACAATGTGGTCATCGCCCTGGCGATGGACAATGGGTTCGCTCACACCAAACTGGTCAATACGGTTGCGGACGATTTCCATGGCCCGGTCTGTGGCATCGGACTTGGCATCGTCGTTCAACTGCGAAGTATCCACGCGCAGAACCACGTGCATTCCGCCCTGGAGGTCCAATCCCAAATTAATCTTCTCTTGAGGCGGCCAAACCTGCCAAATAAAGAAACCCGTCAGCAGAAGGACACCCACAAATTTCCAAAGTAGGTTGCGTTGCATTATGATTAACTCCTCGGTCTATCAATCCCCGCGGAAGCAGGGACCTAGTTGTCCTTATTGTGATTCTTCTCCACCCTTGAAACAGCACTGCGGTCTATGTCGATCCGGACTTTCTCGTCGACACGAACCGTAACCACATCGTCTTTCAGATTAACGATTGTGCCGTGGATCCCTCCAATGGTCACAATCTCGTCGTTCTTCTGAATCCCGTCGATCATTTTCTTGCGTTCCGCCTCTTTTTTGTTTTGCGGACGGATCAAGAGCACATAAAAGATCAGAAAAATCAAAATTAGGGGCAGAAAACTGATCAAAGGACTGGGCGCAGCGCCGCTCGCTCCGCCTCCTGCTTGCTGCGCATAAGCTATGGATTCAAACACAGTGCCTCCTCGTTTCGAAAATTGCCAAACCGGTTTTCGCGAATCGCGCCGCGGATCTCCTCCATCCACCTCAAATAAGTATACACATTGTGCCAGGAAACCAGCCGGGGTCCTAAGACCTCTTTGGTATTGAACAAATGCCTGAGGTAAGAACGGCTGTACCTCCGGCAAACCAGACACTCACAACCCTCGTCCAAAGGACTGTTGTCAAGCTTGTAGGGCGAATCCCGGACCACGAGCTTGCCCTGGCGCGTGAAGGCCAGGCCGTTGCGGCCACAGCGCGTAGGCAAGGTGCAATCAAAAAGATCCACGCCGCGTGCCACGGCCTCGACCAAATCACTGAGCGTCCCCATGCCCATCGCGTAGCGCACCGCGTTTTGCGGCAGTTCCACGACCGAGGCCTCGAGTTTTTCCCACAGCACAGGCTTGTCCTCGCCCACGCTCAGGCCTCCGATCGCATAGCCGTCGAAACCCAGCGACACAATCTGCCGCGCACTCGTGATCCGCAAGTCCGGGTACTCGCCGCCCTGCACGATGCCGAAATGCAGAGGCCGCTGTTCCGGATCCAAAAGATTAGCTTTGCGGCGGTAATACTCCAGCGAACGCTGGGCCCAGCGCGCCGTCCGGTCGGTGGCGTCAACCACCTTGTTTCGATCGCTGGGGTGCCCCACCAGATGGTCCAGGGGCATCCAGATATCGCTGCCGATACATTCCTGAATATCGATCACGTCCTCAGGCCGCAAAAAATGGCGGCTGCCGTCAAAGTGGGCATTGAAGTGGATTCCCTCTTCCTCCACCTTGACCATCGAGGCCAGGCTAAAAACTTGGTAGCCCCCGCTGTCCGTAAGAACCGGCTTGTCCCAACCCATAAAGGGGTGGAGGCCTCCCGCGCTTTCCAGGATCTCCAAACCGGGCCTCAAGTAGAGGTGGTACGCATTGGAAAGGATCACGCTCGCACCCAGTTGCTCGATTTCCCAGCTGCCAAAGGTCTTGAGCGCAGCAGAGGTGGCCACGGGCATAAAAGCCGGCGTCTCGATCCCACCCCGGCGCGTATTCAACCGGCCGCACCGCGCAAGGGTGCCGGTGTCTCTATTCAAAATTTCAAAACTCATGGCATCTCATTTGTCTGGCTTAGTGCCAGGGACAGTTCTTTTTCCATTCAGAGAATCGGGCGTAAGAACTGTCCCTGTAAGTGCGCGCTTAAATGATCAGCATCGCGTCGCCGTAAGAATAGAATCGATACTTCTGCTCAACGGCCTCCGCATAAGCGCGGCGCACGAGCTCGGTCCCCGCAAAAGCACTCACCAGCATCAAGAGGGTGGTGCGCGGCAAATGAAAATTCGTCAGCAAAGAATCCACGGCCAGGAATTCATAGGGCGGGTAAATATAGGTCTCAATCCGGCCCTTGTAAGGTTTACAAATTTTCCTGAGCTCAATGGCCTCCAACGCCTCTTGTTTAGCCTGAATCGTGGCCTGCAGACTCCGCCGGCCCTTTTGCTGCGTGGCCAAAAATTCGGCCTTCAGCCGCTCATTTCCCATGATTTGCTGGGCCACGCCTTCGAGCAGCCGGCAAGAGGTGGTACCCACCGCCACTACGCGCCCGCCCCGCTGCCGCGTATGATTGATGTACCAAGCCGCGTCCTGGGAGATCTCCCCCTCCTCCCCGGGCATGCGGTGCTCGGTGATATCCTCGGACTTCACCGGCTGGAAGGTGGCGTGCCCCACGTGCAAGGTAACGGGCACCACCTCCACTTGTTTCCCGCGGATCGTGTCCAAAAGCGCTTCGGTGAAGTGCAGGCCTGCCGTGGGCGCGGCAATCGCCCCTTCGCGCCGCGCATACACCGTTTGGTAACGTTCCAGGTCCGCCTCGTCCGGGACGCGCCGGATATACGGAGGCAAAGGCAGCAAAGCTTTCTCGCGAATCAAATCATCCAAGGAGCGCTCAACCCCGACTTCGTCGAAGCGAAACACACGCAAACCATCGTTACGGGCTAAAATCTCGCCGGCCAACAATTCCGTAAATCGCACGCGAGTGCCCAAAGCCACCTTGCGGTTGGCGCGCAACATCACTTGATACAATCCGGGCTCGAGCTTGCGCTGCACCAAAATTTCGACCTGCCCTCCCGTATCCTCCTTATTGCCCAAAAGCCTCGCAGGGCGCACCCGGGTGTCGTTGATGACCAGAGCATCCCCGCGATCCAAGAATTCCGGGAAATCCGCAAATGTCCGGTGTTCGAGCAAGCCTGTGGCGCGATGCACGACCAAGAGGCGGGATTCGTCACGCCTCTGCGCCGGATACTGGGCGATCAGTTCCTGCGGCAGTTCGTAATCAAAATCGTTCAAGCTCAGTTTGTTTTGGATTGCGGTCTCACCCATTGCTGCCCTTTCCACGCCTCCAGTTGTTCTTCTTTGATTCCCCATGCCCCGGCCTCAAACACCTCGCGCCAATCGCGGATCTGCGCGCCCGGATAATAATGGGCCAAGATCTCTTCTGCGCTATACCCCTGATTGGCCATGTCATAGGCTCCCCACTGGCTCATGCCCACGCCATGGCCCCACCCGCTGCCCGCAAAGAAAATCAACTCGCCCTCTTTGCGAAGCTCCACCTGGGTGCTGCGGAGCCGGGAGACGCCCAGGACCTCGCGCAACTGAGCCCCGCTGAGAGTGAGGGGCTCGCCGGATCCGATAAAGCGAATGCGCTGAATTCGGCCGGAAACATCCCGATCCAGAATCTCCCAATCCTCTACGCCGCCCTGAAAGGCATATCCCTTTTGCCTAAAGGCCCACCCCAGCCCTGCGGCTTTGACGCTGAACTCCCAATGGGCATAAGGCGAGCCTTCACCATAGGGGGAAGGCACCCCGGCCAAGGGCGCAATGTCCACCTTCCAGAGATGGTGCGCTGATTGGGTGTGTCCCCCGCTATCGGAATGGTAGAAGGCCGGGAAAATCCGGCCCTCCCAGGTTAGCACTTTTCCGGCCGTCTTGCGCACCGCCTTGTTCGAGGCCCAGGTCTCGGCGGACTTTCCTTCGTAAACCTGTGATGAAACGTCACTTGTGAGCGCATAGTCCCGGTCGAAGCGCTCCACAGTCCGGTACAGGGCAAAAGTGCGGGAGGCAATGGCCTGAGCCTCATACGCTGCGGCAGGCCAGCCCTTGGGCAACTCCCCCCGCATCACGCCTGCGAGGTAATTCTCCACCCCCACTTCATTGATCACCGTCAGGGTGCGATCCTTTTCCCGCAGCACACAGAGATTGCCGCGAAGCCGCTTCCCGTCCACCCAAAGATTGCCTTCTTTGAGCGGGCAAAGCCTCAGGCCAAAAAGACCCAGCCTTTCTCCGTTAAGAAGCAGTCCACTGTCATGCGGAGTCAGACTAAGAACATCCATGCCTTGGGCGGAATCAGCCACTGCCTCACCCGTGCCGAGGGCCTGCAACGTATATCCCCCGCGCACCATAAGAGCCACGTTTTCCTGCCCTTGAGCCACTGCGACTTTCACCTGCGCGTCACCGGGTTCAGAGAGCGGGCGCGAGCCCATGGCATAGACCGGCGTTGCAAAAGACAACGGCAGCATCGTCAGCAAACACAATGTACAAAAAATGTGAAACATATCTCGCCAAATAATGTCAGGGACGGCTCCTGTTGTTGACAGGGACACATCTCCTCCGGAGATATGTCCCCTGAAGCTAGGGACAGTCCCCTAAAGCTTTGTGAGAACTGTCCCTTTAGATCCGTCCCTAAGCCTAGACCTCTAAATACCGCGGTTGAGATTGCCCTTGTGATCCATGGTGATCGCGTAGGCCGGAGTCTCTTTGAGCCGCTTGGAATCATTGCGCAAGGCCCGGAGAATAAACGTGCTCTTCGTCGCCGACGGAATATCGAAGGCAAAGAAGGGATCGTCCAGGAGCTCGGCGTCCTCAAAGCTCAAGTCCGCGAGCTCTCCGGTAAAGTGCCCTGCCTTTGCGTTGTAGCGATACTCGGCACGGCGGATCTCGGCGAGAATTTCGATCGCCTCGACCTGCCTGCTGGATTCCACTGACCGCAGATACTGCGGTACGGCCACTGTGGCCAGTATCGCAAGAATCAGCGTAACAATAAGAATCTCCAGCTTCGAAAAGCCCGCCCCCGCAGTCCTACTAGGCTGAAGTAAAGAACTCCTTCTGAGAATTGTTTTGATGAGTCCGCTCCATTTGGAAATGTTCATACGCCAGACGCGTCACCTGCCGGCCGCGCGGCGTGCGTTTAAGGAACCCTGCTTTCAACAAATAGGGTTCCAAGACATCGGAGAGTGTGTCCGTTTCTTCATTGAGCGTGGCAGCCAGGGATTCGACTCCGACCGGACCGCCGTCGTACACACGAATAAGCGTCTCCAATAATTTGCGGTCAAATGCGTCCAACCCTGCCCCGTCAATGCCCTGGGATTCCAGGGCCATGCACGCATTCTCCCGCGTAATGTGACCGTCCTCCATGACCTGAGCATAATCACGCACACGGCGCAACAGACGATTGGCCACACGCGGCGTGCCGCGCGACCGGCGCGCGATCTCCGAGGCAGCCTCGCATTGAAGCTCGCAAGATAAGAGCCCGGCCGAACGCAAGACAATGCGGGTGAGATCTTCGACCTCATAAAAATCCATGTGTTCGGACATGCCGAAACGGCTGCGCAGAGGGCTGCTCAACAAACCTACGCGCGTGGTTGCGCCCACCAAGGTAAATCTCTTGAGATTGAATTTAATGGTTTTGGCATACGGGCCTTTGTCGATCAGAAAATCAATTTGGAAATCCTCCATCGCCGGATAGAGAAATTCCTCCACCACCTTGGAGAGACGATGGATCTCGTCGATAAAGAGCACATCGCCTTCAGCCAAATTGGTGAGAAGCCCGATCAGGTCCCCTGCCCGCTCGAGCGCCGGGCCGCTGGTGGCCGTGATCTTGGCTCCCATCTCCGCGGCCACAATATGCGCGAGCGTAGTCTTACCCAGGCCCGGGGGACCGCAGAACAACAGGTGTTCCAGCGGTTCGCCCCGGCCCTTGGCCGCCCGGATCGCGATATCCAAGTTAGCGGTCACTGCGCGCTGTCCCACGAACTCGTCCAGGGTTTTGGGCCGAAGGGAAAGACCCAGGACCTGGTCTTCGTCCGCCTCCTCGGGGGCTATTGCGCGCGAATGGATATCTGCGTCAAAGGGATCTTCCATAGTCGCTCTACTTTACTCCATAACCTGATAGTCAAAAGCCACGTCATTTCCCACAGGCAAGTTCACCGCTACGGTAAAGCTGTTTTCTCCCACAGCCTCCACCCAACTGTGAGTCGCGGGGGCGATATTGCCTCTCCATGTGAGAAGCACTTTGGACCCGGCAGTCAGTCCCGGAACAGCGACCTTCACTTGCTCTTCTCCTGCCTGAATGACTGCCGTGCCGGCCAAGACAAGCAGCTTTTCGGAGACACTGGGCTCAAACCAACCCGGATTAATGAACACGAGGATCTTGGATTCACCTTCTTCAAGTTCCTCCAGGGCCCGGCCCACAATGGAGCCCGCTTCCGTGGCCTTCATCAGATACCCGGGCTTACCGGATGTGGTCACCGGATCTCCCCGCTTGACCGGGCCATTAAGCGTTGTAACCTTAGAAAACACGCGCCCCACCAAGGCAATCGGCACACGCCCGCCATCCAAGCTTCCCAACAAAAAGGTGCTGGTGTCCTGTCCGGAATAGACGCCGATCGCCAGCGGGTCATAGGCCCCGGCGGAAAGAGAGACTGCACCGGTGGTCGAGTCAGCAATCACAACCGCATCTCCGGGCTCAATGGACGGCCCTTGAACGCCAAAAGCCTCGGCCAGATCAGGATGCACAGGGCCTCCTCCAAAATGAACGCTGGCGCCATTCAGGTAAATCCCGGCGCTGGCTGTTCCGGAACCGGCGGCTAAGGTAGCCACCCCGGCTGTGAGCGCGATATTCAGCTTGCTCTTCATTTCAAACCCGTCCCCAGCACTATTGCTCTGGAGCACGGACTCCGAGCTTCCGACCAAATTGGCCGGATCTCCGCGCAGAAACAACCGGGCGTTTGTATTGGCCCCTGAATAAATGAGCGCGTCCCCTTCTTCAACCCACAGTTTGGCCCAGTTTGCAGTCGCGCCGTCGGTTCGAGCATTCACTTTGAGCGGTCCCCGGATCTGGGACCAGGCATTGTCATCCGTAAAGGTGGCATAGACTTCATTCTTGGCATTGTCAAAGAAAGTAATTCGGCCGGTGTCATTGGAGTGAGCGGCAATATCGTTCACTTCCAATGTGTCGGAGACTTCCATCGTATTGTAGTTGCCGTAAGGAGCCGGATAGTAGGTCGTGACGGTGATGGTCTCCTGAGCCACGGCATAGCCCAATCCCAAGACACCAATCACTACAAGTCCTGCAACAAACCATTTCTTGCGATTCATCATGAACCTCCTCAAGGGGCAGGGACGGTTCTTACCGTCTGCCTGATCTCTCCGGGGCGTAAGAACCGTCCCTGTAACACTCGCCCACTAAGCACTGTCCAAACTCCGTTGTTTGTATACCTCGTTCAGCAGCTCTTCTGCTGTACAGATCCCGCTATTCCGTTCCAAAGCCTGGGCAATCATATGCTCGGCTTCCGGCCGCGTGTACTGGAGCTGCAACAACACTTCCAGGGCCTCTGTCTGTGCATCGGACATTTCACCGCGAGTCCAACTGGACTCCTCTTCGCGAATCAACGCATACTTTCCCACCTTGCCCTGGAGCTGCGCCACAATCTGGCGCGCGCGCTGCGCGCCGATACCGGGCAAGGATTTCAAGACTGCGATGTCCTCCTGATCGACGGCACGGGCCACTTGCGCAAAGGGCCGGTTCAAGGCCCGCACTGCTGCGCGCGGACCAATGCCCGAAACACTGATAAACTTTTCGAAGAATTCGCGCTCCACTTCGTTTGCGAAACCGACAAGCACCGGAAGCGTGCGAGCCCCGTCATTCTGTAAATAGTGGAAGATAACCAGGCTGAGTTCCTCATCACTCCCCGGCACCGTGGATATCTGGCCCTGCACACCGCCCGGGACAAGAATCTCGTAACTAATGCCCGCAACCTCCAATAACAGATGATCCTCTCGCATTTCAACAAGCTTGCCGCGAATACGCCCGATCATCGGCGCAAACTCTCTGAAAGGACCCGCCCCATGCGGCTCTGCGTTTCCTGTAAACGCAAATAGGTCAAACCCAGGGACAGCGCATCCGTCACGTCCAAAGGGGCTTCGGGATCTCTCCAATTGAGGTGGAATTCGATCATGCGATTGACCTGAGACTTGTCTGCCGCGCCGTTGCCGGTAATCACCTGTTTGACGCGCCTGGCTGCGTAACCCACAACGGGAATCCCCTGCCGGGCAGCAGCCAAACACACAACGCCGCGCGCATGAGCCATGGTGATTGCCGTGGCCGGGTGCCGTGAATGAGAATAGAGCTCTTCCAAAACCAAGACAGCAGGGCAGTGTTCCTTCAGGAGAGATTCCAATGCGGAATGGAGGGTCATGAGGCGTTGCTCTAAAGGAATCTTGGAAAGGGTTTGAACGACACCCGCAGCGAGCACCTGAAAGCCCCCTGAATTCGACTCAATGACCCCGTAGCCCGTGATACCCAAGCCGGGGTCCACACCCAAGACCCGTAATGGTGCCGATCTGATGATGCGACTCCCAGGTGTCAGACACCTGCTTTAACGAAGCTCCATCACTCTGAACTCAGCTCCTCCAAGAGCTCGTCCGAAATATCAAAATTCGCGTAGACATTCTGAACATCTTCACAGTCTTCCAAGGCACTGATCAAACCCAAAAGCGTTTTGGCATCCGAGCCCTCTACCTTCACTGTGGAAGCAGGAACCATGGTGAGTTCCGCAGACTGATAAACAACGCCGGCATTCTCGAGGGCCTGCTTCACACGCTCCAACTCCATGGGCTCCGTGGTGATTTCATAGCAGGAATCCTCGACCACAAAGTCCTCGGCCCCTGCCTCGATTACGATATTCATCACCGTTTCTTCTTCGCCCTTCTCCTTTTCCACTACAATATACCCCTTGGAGCTGAACTGCCAGGCCACAGAACCCGCGCCGGCTAAATTGCCGCCGCGTTTGTTCAACGTGCTGCGCACCTCGCCTGTGGTGCGATTCTTGTTATCAGTAAGGGCCTGGATCAGCAGGGCCACGCCGCCCTGGCCATAGCCCTCGTACATCACTTCTTCATAGACAACACCCGGAAGCTCACCCGTGCCTTTCTTGATGGCCCGTTGGATATTGTCCGCAGGCATATTGGCTTCCTTGCATTTGCCGATAACTGTGCGCAATCGCGGGTTGGTGTCTGCCTCGCCCCCGCCTTCACGAGCGGCCACGGTGAGTTCCCGCGCCAATCTGGAGAAGAGTTTGCCCCGCTGGGCATCCGCTGCCCCCTTCTTGTGCTTAATTGAAGACCATTTATTGTGACCGGACATAAAAACCTCTTAAACGCGTGAAACGGTGATACTTCTGGCAAGTTTAGCATAGGGGTAAAGGGGAAGTCCAGAGATTGAGAGGCCAGGGACTTTTCCTAGGGTTCCTAAGCTTGGCAGGTCCTAAGAGGCGTCTCTGTGAGTGTCTACAAGATCAAAAAAACTGCAAGCAGACCAAGAGCCACAAAGCTCAGGGCCGCCCATCTGAGCCGGAGCTTGCGCGGATCCTTCCATTGCCCGGGTCCGGGGAATTGCCCATTCTCCAGGTGGAATATCTTTGCTGCTACGCGCTCCACATTCTCCTTCCAATATTCCTTTGTCGCTTCGGAGGAAGATTCGGCAGCAGCCTGCAGGATGCGCTCATACTCCCGCATCCGGGTCAGGGCTGCCGGAGAATGCGAGACAACAGACTCAAAGCGGGCAAGTTTATCAGCGGTGAGCAGGCCCTCAATATACGCCACCATATGCTGCTCGGCCCATTCGTCGTCGGTCAAAGGACAGCTCCTATACTCGTAATCTTCATTTGGCATTATAGCTCTCCCGGCCTGGGTCCTGTCAAGCCATGGCTTTCACAACATCTTAAAATTATTAGTGTTATAATCCACTTTCAAGCGCTTGTTTTCCTCTATTGACGCCCCGCAAGCCCTGGTGGTAGCTTAGATGAGTACCTTCTGGCCGGGGAATTCGGAATGGGGGATGCCTGAGGGTGTGACTGGCTTTGAAAAAGGCCTACCAATAAATATGATGTTTCAACCGGAGTCCACCTTAGACTGGACGCGCGCCGAGGCCAAGGCCTCAGCGCCGGACAGACCCCAGAGCCAGGATTTTTCCGTGCGGACGCGTGTGGCTGTCAGCAAGGCAGAGCACGAGTCTGCCACCTCCCTGTTCTTGCGTCTCTACCAAAAAAAAGGCTATCTGGGCCACAATGCGCTGGAAGTCTGCCAAAACCTCCTCAACTACAAGCCCCAGTTGGTCTATGTGGCCGAGGCCCATCAACAAACCATCGGCACGGTCCGGCTTTTGGCCCCAGGACCGCAGCCCCTGCCCATGGAATCCGTCTTTGCAAAGGAAGTCGGGAATTTAAGACGCCAGGGGCGGGCCGTGTGCGAAATTGCAGCCCTGGGCGTGAACAGGGATTTTTCCTGGCAGCGGGTGGATCATGCGAGCATGAACAACCGCGTATTGACCATCTTCGCGCTCTTTAGAGCCCTTATCCGCACTGCCCTGAAGCTGGGGATGGACGATATGTGCGTTGCGGTTCACCCGCGCCACGCCAAGCTATACACCTCCATTCTGTTTACACGATTGGGCTCCACCCGCCCTTACGGACGCGTAAACGACCACCCTGCAATGGGCTTGCGGCTCAACCTGACCACCCTCATGGACGATCTCCGCAAACCCGGTTCCTCCCCTTACGCCGAATACATTCATAATCTTCTTGTCGGACGGCCCGACTCCGCATAAAAAAGGCGCCAGCCACTTGCATGGCTGACGCCTTTAAATTAATCCCGGCAACTACCTACTCTCCCACGCCGTTTCCAGCGCAGTACCATCGGCCTCAGGGGGCTTAACTTCCGTATTCGGAATGGGAACGGGTGTTTCCCCCCTAGTAAAGTCACCGGAAACCATTGAGAGCGTCAGTTAGGGAGTTGTTCTCGACCTAACTCACCGCTCAATTCGGTCCCGACCGCAGCGAAGCGATCCTTCAGTCGCAACAAAGATTGCCGCGCTTCGCTCGCAATGACGCTTAACGTCAGCTTCCTTCGCTGCGTTCGCAATGACAAAAAAACGACAATCTCGTCAATTTAGAGCACAAAGATAATAAAGACAAAGTGGTCAAGCCGCACGGCAGATTAGTACTCCTCGGCTGAACACATTACTGTGCTTACACCTAGAGCCTATCAACCTCGTAGTCTTCGAGGTGCCTTTAGGAACCTTATGGTCCGGGATATCTCATCTTGGAGTTGGCTTGGCGCTTAGATGCTTTCAGCGCTTATCCATTCCGAACATGGCTACCCAGCCTTTGCTCCTGGCGGAACAGCTGGCACACCAGAGGTTCGTTCATCCTGGTCCTCTCGTACTGAAGATGACTCTCCTCAAATATCCTACGCCCACAGCAGATAGAGACCGAACTGTCTCACGACGTTCTAAACCCAGCTCGCGTACCGCTTTAACCGGCGAACAGCCGGACCCTTGGGACCTTCTC
>JAFGIU010000103.1 GCA_016929445.1 Candidatus Omnitrophota bacterium | reverse complement strand
TGTGGCTGACCATCCTCTCAGACCAGCTACCCGTCAAATGCCTTGGTGAGCTGTTACCTCACCAACAAGCTGATGGGACGCGGGCCCATCTCCAAGCGACAGCTTACATGTAGAGGCTATCTTTAACTAGAATCCGATGCCGGAAACTAGCCACATCCGGGATTAGCACCCCTTTCGGAGTGTTATACCAAACTTAGAGGTAGGTTGCCCACGCGTTACTCACCCTTCTGCCACTCACCTGTGACCCTTCATCAAAGATCTGCCGAAGCTTCACTTATCAGAAGGACAGGTCCGTTCGACTTGCATGCCTAATCCACGCCGCCAGCGTTCGCTCTGAGCCAGGATCAAACCCTCCACAAAAATGACTGAACGGTCCTCGAAAGAACCGTTGCAATTTTGAGAGGTACTTGATTGGATGCTTCAGAAAAAGTACTGTCTCGCAGGCTTACCAAGACTTCCTTGTCAAAGATCTACCGGGGCTGGTAAGGGCCCCAAAATCAGTGCTGTCTAATGTACGAAAAGCTGGAGCCCTTGTCAAGCCACTTTTTACAGAAATCTGACTTAGGCCGTAATTTCTTGAAACCCGGGCTTTTACAGGTCTTGCGAACCCGTCAAAGCGCTCCCGGAATTTAGCAAGATTTCGCACCGGATCGCGTCACCGGGGACTCTCCCAGAACCTTCCGGATCCCGCCCTCCAATGCCTGGAAAAGCTGCCCGATCTGGCCCGCTGTCATCACAAGGGGCGGCATGAGGACCACGGTATTGCCCAAAGGGCGCAGAAGCACCCCCAGCTTGCGCGCGGCCTCACAGACCCTCGCACCGGCGCGTTCCTCCCAGGCAAATGCCTCGGAGACGTCCGGGTTCTTCATCAGCTCCACGCCCACCATAAACCCAAGGCGCCGGATCTCCCCCACCCAGGGATTCGCTTCAAGCGATTTGAGTCCCCGGGTCAATGCCTCATCCACCTCCTGCAAGTGGTTGAGAAATTCCTGGCGTTCCATGAGTCTCAAGTTCTCCAAGGCCACGGCGCACGCTAAGGCATTGCCCGTATACGTGTGCCCGTGGAAGAAAGTCTTTTGGTCGACATACTCGCCGAGAAAGGCCTGGTACACTGAATCGGTGCAAAGGGTGGCTGAAAGCGGCAGGTACCCTGCAGTAATCGATTTTGCCACGGCCATCAAGTCCGGATGAACATTTTCCAAATCACACGCAAAACGCGCTCCTGTGCGATAGAACCCGGTGGCGACCTCGTCCACAATCAGGAGCACCTCGTATTGCGTGCACAGCGCCCTCACACCGGCAAGATAGCCTTTAGGGAAGGGGTGCATGCCCGCCGCAGCCTGAAGTCCCGGCTCAACCAACATGGCAGCCAATTCAGCGTGATGCTTCTGCAGCATCCGCTCAAGTTCACGAAGGCCCGCAGCGGCATCGTCCTTATGACCAAGGGCGCGCGGCGTCAACGCCTTGACACTCTCAAACAAAAGGGGTTTGTAGCGCCGGTGGAATAAATCAATATGCCCCACACTCACCGCGCCGATCGTGTCCCCGTGGTAAGTGTCCGAGAGAGAAAGAAAACGTTGTTTCTCGGGCTTGTGGCGTTCCCCTTGCTGCCAATATTGAAAGGCCATCTTGAGCGCAATTTCCACGGCCGTAGAACCATCATCCGAATAGAACACATGATTGAGGCCTTCCGGAGTCCACTGCACGAGCTTTTCAGCCAGGACTGCAGCCGCATCATTTCCCAAACCCAAAAGCGTGCTGTGCGCCACCCGGCCCAGTTGCTTGGCCACAGCCGCGTCCAACCGCGGGTGCCGGTGCCCGTGGACATTGACCCACAGAGAGGCCACCCCGTCCAAATAGCGATTCCCGTCCACATCAATGAGCGTGCACCCATCAGCACGGTCCACAATGAGCGGCTGCCCTGCCTCCCACTCCTGCATTTGTGTAAACGGATGCCAGACATATTCTTGGTCAAAAGCTTTGGCTTTTTCAGCCGTGGGGTTCGCTTCCCGGTACTTTTGCCAGCATGCTGTCAAGGTCTCCAAATCAAGAATCGCTTCGGGTAAGTTAAGGAGCCCGGTCATATTCCCTTCTTCGACGGACACACTTGGAAGAAAAGGCACGCGTCCCAAAAGCGGGACGTGCAGCAACTTTTCAATCAGCGTGGCATTGCCAAAAGCATCTCCGTTGCTCGCCGGCTCACAAGGCTGGACCTGATTCAGAATCACCCCCAGAACATCCACTCCCCTGCGCTCTGCAGCATACACGGAACTCAAAGCCTGATTCACCGCACCCAAGCGGTCTTCAACAACTATCACTGTTGGAATTCGAAGCTCCCATGCTAAATCCACGGCCAGTCTGTCTTTCCAGAGCGGGGAAAGAACCCCGCCCGCAGCTTCGACCACAACGACTTCGTTCTCTTCGCACAATTCTTTGAATTTGTGACGCAGGAGTTCTAGGTCAACATCAACACCCTCTAATTCAGCGGCCAAGCTCGGGGCCACCGCTTGAGAGAACCGGTAGGGGTTGGCTGTTTCGGGGGAGACGGAAGACTGGGCCGCGGCAACAAGAAATGCAGCATCTGCGCCCATTCCATTGATAAGCCTCTCCACGCCGCTGGCAACGGGCTTCATGACTCCCACTGTTTGGCCGCGCGCGCAGAAAGCCCGGGCAAGTGCTGCGCCGACTACGGTTTTACCGACTTCTGTGTCGTTGCCGAGAATGAGTAGCTGCATCGTTATTCTAAAGGAACAGTTCTCGCCAAGTCTCAGGGCATATCTCCTTCGGAGATGTATCCCCCAGTCAGCTCAGAGAGCTGTCTCTCCCCTCAGTTTCGCTCACAAATGGTGCCTGACACCCAAAGCTGATAATTTCTATCGTCACCGGCACCCCTTTTCCGGGGATGCCATAATCCGCAACATACTGCTTCAAGAGCTCGCCATACTGGCTCTTCTGAACTTTATAGGAGGACCCATTGAGACCGGTGCGTCGCGCACCGAGCTCACGCAGCCAAAGCAAAATATCTTTGGTGGATTCAAAAAACTCGGTGTAGGTCCGGGTATCCACCTGCAGATCCTTCCACGCAAAGCGGCTGAGAGCTTCCTTCACTTTGTCGAGTGACGGAAACTGCGCAGCCAAAGGCAACGGAATATGCAAACGCGCATTGAGATCACAGAACTCCTTCAAACTGCCCTTGCCAAAAAGGCTGCCCATGAGCCTCCCGCCGGGCTTGAGCAAACGCCGGCACTCTCCAAATCCATCGTCCAGGTTTTTGAGCCACTGAAAGCAGGAAGTGCTGACCACGGCATCCGCACTGCCTGCGGCAAGAGGCACGCACTCTGCGTCGGCCCAAATACCACAAACCGTCTTGCCCCGAGCCTGGGCCGAACGCACCATGCCCTCCGCAATATCCACACCCACAAAGAATACCCCCGCGTTCCGCCGCACTGCCTCGGAAAGCAAGGCGCCTGTCCCGCACCCTAAGTCCACCACACACGCACCGGTCCTGAGCTCTTCCGCACTGAGTTCGGACAATACTTCCTCAACCAGACGCACGTGGAAGCGGGAAAAGGAATCATATGTACGCGCAGCTCGGGAAAAGGATTCAGCCAAGCTGCTCTTGTCTACCTGCACAGGCCCTTCTCCTTGCCTAAACGCCGGAGCGCCTCCAGCAAACGCTCCAAGTGCTCTTCCGTGTGTGTGGCCATCAATGTGATGCGCAAACGGCTCGTGCCTTCAGGCACAGTGGGCGGCCGTATTGATTGCACATAGATCCCCTGCTCCCAAAGCGCCTCGCTGCAGGCCACCGCAGTCCCGGCCTCTCCCAAAATCACAGGCACAATCGGGGTCTGGGTCCGGCCGGTTTCCCAGCCCATACGCCCCAGCTCTTCACACACAAAACGGGTGTGCTTCCACAAGCGTTCGCGGCGCTCCGGCTCTGCCCCGAGGATTTCCAGTCCACTCAAGGCCGCGGCTGCGGCCAAAGGACTCAGACCTGTAGTATAGATGAAGGCACGGCTGCTGTTGACCAAGGTATCAATCAGGGCCCGGGAGCCCGCCACATAGCCGCCCTGGCTGCCCAAAGCCTTGCTCAAGGTGCCCATTTGGATATCCACACCCCCGGCTACCCCGAGCTCTGCCGCCAAACCCTCTCCTCGGGCTCCAAATACGCCTGTGGCGTGGGCTTCGTCCACCATCAGCCAGACACCGCAGCACTTTGCCAACTCCACCATCTCGCGCAAGGGCGCCACATCCCCATCCATGCTAAAGACCGATTCGGTCAAGAGAAGGCGCTGTCCCTTTGCCGGCGCACTCAAGAATTCCCGGGCTGCCTGAATATCCAAATGCGGATAACGCCTTAATTCCGCGCCTGAAAGCCGCACCCCGTCCAAAAGACACGCGTGAACCAGCTTATCCGCAATGATTTGATCCGAACGCCCCATCAGAGCGGAAATCACGCCCACACCCGCCTGATAACCTGAAGGATAGACCAAGCAAGCTTCCGTCCCTTTGAGTGCGGCCAGCCGCGCTTCAAGCTCCCGGTGGATCGGATGGCTACCACCCACCAAACGCGAAGCCGCAGCTCCGGCTCCCAAATCCTTGAGTCGCGAGCGCACGCCTTCCAGAACCCGGGGGTCCCCGGCCAAACCCAGATAATTGTTGGAGCAAAAATTCAGGAGCTCCCGCCCTTCAAAATACTGCACAGGCCCGGGCGGCCCCTCGAGTTCCCGAAGCACACGGCGGCGGTTTTGGGAGTCGGCTCTGAGCAATCGTTCGTTGAGAATTTTGTCCATAACTTTCAGGGACAGTTCTCTTTCTGTTCAGAGAATCGGGCGCAAGAACTGTCCCTGCCCCCCTCACTTCAATGCATTAAACGTCGATGACGAAGCGGCAAAACCAGCGGCCGCCTTCCTCCCAGACCCGGTTTTCACAATAGGTCGCGGCTTTGACTTCAGACTTCATGCGATGCTTGTCCATATCCAGAACTTCGCCCAAGGCCCGCCCCACCAAGCGCCCGGAAGACCAGGACTCGATACGGAACTCACAGAAGACCCAGCCGCGAATATCGGCCTCGGCCAGGAGACGGTTCAGCCACTCCACCAAGAGCTCTTCAGCGGTGGGGGCCTCACACTCCAATACTAATTCTTCCAGGGGTTCTACTGTAGAAAGATCGGCAATCACATTCCAGGTGGCTTGGGCCGCAGAGCAAAACGCCTCCTGCGGACTTGCGCCTTGGGACAGCACACCGATATCGGCCTCGTGGTCAAAATACGAGAACTCAGCGGTACGCGGAGAAGAACACACTTAGGGTTCTACAATATCCCCGACCACCGGCTCCACCTTAACCCCTTGCTCTTTGAGGAAGGCAATCCCGGAATCGAGGTTCTTTTCCGAGGCCTCGAGTTCCAGGACAACCTCCCCCACGGTCTCGGTGATCTTGGCACGGCGGATATTGGGAATAACGTCGTACTTTTTCGCCATTTGGTAGATTAAAGGCTCTTTGATGAGCTCTTGAGGAAAGATCAGGTGGATCATTTTGTTGGCCATATGGGTATCTCCTTAGCACACGGGGCAATCGTTCATCTTAGGTATACGTACGGTACGGAAGGTGGACTCTAGGGCGTCGTAGATCAGAAGCCTCCCCTTGAGAAGCTCTCCGACACCAAGCAACCATTTGAGGGTCTCAATGGCCTGAAGCGATCCCATCACTCCGGCCACAGCCCCAAGCACTCCGCCCTCCTGACAACTCGGGACCATGCCCTCAGGGGGTTCCTCAGGAAAGAGGCAGCGGTAACACGCACTCACACCAGGCACCACGGTCAAGATTTGCCCCTCAAAACGCAAAATGCCCGCATGTGAAAAGGGCTTGCCCAATCGCACGCACACATCGTTGACCAGATACTTGGTCGGAAAATTATCCGTCCCGTCAATCACAAAATCATACTCTTGGATAATCCCGGCCGCATTTTCCCGGGTGAGGCGCAGCCGATGCTCCACCACCCGTACATCCGGGTTGAGCACCGCGACGCGCTCCTTGGTGGACTCGGTCTTGGGCCGCCCGACTTCGGGCGTGGTGTGCACAACCTGGCGCTGCAGATTACTGAGATCAATGATATCACTATCCACAATCCCGAGAGTTCCCACCCCCGCTGCAGCCAAGTAAAGAATGCACG
>JAFGIU010000102.1 GCA_016929445.1 Candidatus Omnitrophota bacterium | reverse complement strand
AGCGTTTCCGTCATTGCGAGGGAGCGAAGCGACGGAAGCAATCTATGTCCCGCAATGACCCTTCGCTCAATTCGTCACCGCGAGCCCAAAGGGCGCGGCGGTCTTTGCCGGAAAAAGATCCTTCGCTTCGCTCAGGATGTAATTCGGGCTTCGAGTTACGTCACTTCGTTCCGTAACTCGGCCCTCATTACACCTGCCGTGCGATGATGGCTGCTGCATGAACCTCTTGAGCCACGCTCTCCATAGAAATTTCAAAGTCAATCTGCGGTATTGCCAAGTAGAGGATCACCTGAGCAAGCGGTGTAGAAGCATCCGGGAACTGGTTCACATCCACTCCCCATTGTTCCAACAGAGATCGGGCGGCATCATTTCCTAGCAGATCTCCGACTGTCTGAGCTCCAGTCCCAGCCAAGTTACGTGCCAGCTCAATAGCCTCACCCAAACCAAAGGCATATGCAGTTTGGGCATTCATACCCTCTGAGCTTACATCCGGAATACCCAACACCAGACCCTCGTTCCCCTGCAGTTGCTCAGCCAGCCAGAAGTTATCATTAAGTGCCTCATTTCCATAGAAATGGATGTGGCTGTAACCCTGCAAATCTATAGGAACTTGAGTATCCACTCCCACTGCAGCTGCAAGCTCTTTCAAAAAGTCCAACGCATCCTGCTGCACACTGTCATGGGCCACCAAATCTAACACAAAGGTCCTGTTCGCATTCAGAGGACTCTGTGCGCTAAAGGTAGCTAGGTCTTCCACCATACGAGCTAAGGGTCCCAAGTCCTGTTCAAGAAGCGCTGCCACAGCCTGCTCTGCAGTTTTACCTTCCAGAGCATCGCGCACCGAGCTCATAACCTGAGCTCTGGTAAGCTGATTCTCTTCAGCTATCTGCTCCAACACCGGCCCAATATGGTCCACTCCAAAGTGAACGATGGAACGTGTGGCTCCATCTGCGGGAATCCCAATGGCGAGATCCATATTCGCCATGCTGCGCTGAGTCAAAGCGAGGCCAATTTCTTGTTGGCTTCCAAGAGACGGTCGAGGCTGCCCCAACCCAACAAGCTGATACACCCCACCCCCCTGGCCATCCCGTTCCTGCTGTTTTTGCCTCGATTGCTCTTCAATAGCAACTTCAGTCAGAACAGCCTGCTGAGCAACTTCCCGTATCTCTGCACGCGCAAGACTGAGTTCGGCAGCTAGGTAGCTCCTAGCTGCCGCTGCTCGGTTTCCAGGTGTTTCCATTTCACCGATACGCTGCAACATAGCACAATAGTTCACGACGGGATTGTTTTCATAAACCTCCGCCGCACTATCCTCCGTCGGGATTCCGTGCCAGGTGTAGAGTTGTTCCCTGAACAGTGTCGCATCCAACACCCCTGTGCTCAGAGCATTCACCAACCACAGGATCTCTCTCACCTTGCAAGCCAGCGCCTCTGCCAATTCAAGATCAACGTTTGGTATCGCATAGGAAACCGTTATGGCAGCGCTATCCATTGCTTGGAATTCTGTTCCTCCAAATGACTGGAAATTAGGATCAACAGGCGTGTTCAACGACACAGCACTAGCCACGGCTGCTGCGAGCAGCTCTCCGTATTCCGCCTCCACAGCCTTAGAAGAAAGCGTCAAGGTCCCCTGATTCAAAGTGGCTATGGATCCCCAACCTTCACCCATTTTGACATCTAGCTCGGCACCAGGCTCATCTTGTACGTTAACATTATAAGCATAGAGATTCCCACCCCACAGACCAAAACCGACATTCTGTAGCTTACTGAGGACCCTTTCCGTATCTCTTGCAACCTTTACGTCAGCTCTCCTTGCTGTCGTGCTGGCCGCAGGTTGCAGGTTCGCCAGACCTGTAACGTAGGCCAAATTGAATGCCAGACTGCGATAAGTCAGCATGGGGTCTATTTGTTCTTGCCTTAAAGCCCCGGTCCGCAAACTCTCGAGGTACCCTTCTATCTGTTTTTGTTGAAGCTGAGCAGCAGGTACAGACACCCAAGGAAAAGCTTTCAAATTGTTGACAATCCAGTCGAGCACCACCTCAGCTCGCTGTGATATCTCAGAAACACTATCAAGTCCCCTTTGCAGTCTCTCAACTGCCTTTGCATCCACTTTATCCGGCTGCTGCGCGAAATCCATTGCATCTTGCTGCTGCTGTATGAAATCGACTAAATCGGAGGTGTTAGAACGCGAGAGGATTTCCCAAATGAGATCACCCAAGCGCTGTTGATTTTCACCCACCATTGTGTCTACAACCTGCTTCTGAGCCAGGCGGGTTTGGGCGGCGTCCGCCCTTACCGGACCTGTGACAAGTCCCCAAAGCCAATTAGCCACTTGGTTTGCGTCCGGCATGGATACATTGTCACTACCTGCCTGCCGGGCGGTGTGTACCATAGAGGCCAGTATAAGCGGTTCTTGTAATGCGGGAAATCCTTGGCCGCTTTGATGATCCTGCAAAAATCGAGAGGCGATAAGCCCGGCAACTTGCCGGCGCTTCTGATCAATAGTTCCAGTAATTCCTTCCGCGACGGCAACAGCCTCCACATAATCGTTGGAGCTGACCCCTACCTGCGTTATGGAAATATTGGAAGCAAGCACGTTGGTGTAAGTTGCGAGGGCCTGGGAAGGATTATTCAAAGGCCGACCCAAAATGGCATCAACGACATCAACAGGAATCTCTTGCCTGTTCCAAGCAATGCGGAAGTTATTGATTACCCCGTCCACAGCAGTGCGGGCAAGGGCTTGGGCGGCGTCCGCACCGCCAAGCTCAGCAAGCATTGTCGCGGCACGATCCCTAAGATTTGGATACGGGGAGTTCTCGTTTGCCATGAAGGTTAAGATATATGGGTAAGCCTCTTCGAAGTTACGCGCATTGACCATCTCGTCCGAAACCAGAAACTCTTCCAATACGGCCGGAGCTTGCAAATTCCGATCCAGCACAGCATTTACTTCCAATGCTTCGGATAAGGTCCAATTCCCAGGATTAAGAAACGGTGTGACCCCATCGACAACCAGCGGATTCTGCAGATCTGTAATCCGGGCCAGCTGAGTAGTTTCACCTTCTGCCAAGGCATTTGATTGCAGCCAGATAGCCTTAGCTTCAGAGTAAACATCTCTGTCAGTTGCATTGACATTCTCCGCATCTCTCTCCACCGCGCGAGAAACAACATCCAGTCCATGCATCAATTCATCCACGGCTGCCACCAATGCCCGAGGCTGCATCTGGGTAAATTCTTGCCAATTCATTACTCGAGGCCCATCAGGAGAAGTCACCAAAACTGCCTGGGCATTAAATTGAATAACGGTCCCGCTGGGAGTGCTAACGGTTTTTGCCACGCGCTGGATGTTCTGATTGCCGTCGTAGGGGATGGAATTCACCAGCTCCACTGTAATGCCCTCGAGATTCAAGGAGTTAAGTTCGGAGAATAATCTAACAAGGCCCTCGGCCAAGCCCGCATCCCAAATATCGGTTTTGAACTGCTGTGTAAATTCCGCTAAACGATCTGTTGGATAGCCAGTCCAAAGCCGGGGGTCATTACGGAATACATATCCCGCTGTGTCGATGTCGTCGTCTGAGGTGCCAAGCGTCCTCGCGAAATTTAGTATCTCTTGCTGCTCATCTGGATTTTGGAGAAATTGCACGACTTGATCAGCGACCGTGCCACTGAGATTTTGCTGTGTGAGAAGATTCAGGATGTACCCAGGGGCCTGAACTGTTTGACCGTCTATGGTCACCTCCGTCGCATCCAAAAGCGCAGGAAGAAGCGTGTCTTCCAGTTCTGCGACTGAGCCGCCCTGTTCGTCAATATAGAATTGAATGGCTGTGCCAATAATATTACGAGGATCATTCAAGTTTGCTGTCCGTAAGGCCTGTCCAAAAGCCAACCCCAGCCGCATGCCCTCATCCCGGCCGGCTTCGATCTGCGCGGCGATCTGCTCCAGCGGCACGCGCTCCCCTTTAATCATGGCCTGATACCGCTCATGATCGTGGGGCTTGGTGATATTCGGGGCAATCACGGCCACGTTGATTCCCTGGGCTTTGAGATCCTCGACCATGCCCTGCGTGTGAAAACCGCCGGTCACCAGGATGGCGGTCTTCTTCTGCGTGCGGTCCATGATGTCCAGAGCGTTGCGCAAAAAGGCATCGTCGCGGTCGTGCGCGGTCTGGTAAAACTTCTCGAGATCCATCATGTGCTTGTCCCAGGCAAGAAGCTCGTCCACGCCCACAACCTGTCCGTGGTTTACCAGAAAACTGCGGAAGGCGCTGCTGCGGTATGCCGCGCGGTCTGCGTTGTAAGCCTCCAGGTCGCGGTTATTGGTGCGCACGTTGAAGAAGTTTTGGATGGTGGCGGCGTTCTGAATCAGTTTATGGAGCCCGGCCTCTTCGGAGGTGGCCAGGTTGGAAACCAGTTTGTCGCGCAGGCTGCGCAGCTCCGGAAAGAGCTGGGCCGGATCAATGCGCGAAGACAGATCCAGATACGCAATGAGCTGGGAAAGGGGCTCGGTGGCCGGGGCTTCTTCTGTGGCGTAGCCGGCGGCTTCGTCTACCAAATAGCTGTAATAATCATAGGCCTGGAGCGTGCCTTCGCGAAGGGCCGCGCCCTTGGCCAGGAGTCCGGCTGCGGCCTCGTTGTCGCCCGCCGCGCTGTACTGCCCGGAAAGATAAGCGACCCACTCGCGCACATTGGCCTCGGCCGCGCCGAAATCGAGTTCAGCCTCCATGTCATTGGCCTTGACCAGGGCTTCCAGATTGCGCTCGCCCAGAGTAAGGACACTGTTGGAGCCAGCCACATCCAGCATATGCCGCGCAAAATCCACCATGCTGAGCCGGCCGGCCTGGAACTGCGCGGCGCGGGAGTCGAGCTCGCTCATCATGCTGCCGTAGATCCCAGGCTTGAGGTCGGAAAGCGCGGAGATCAACTTGGCAATGCTGCCTTTGGCTTGCTCGTACTCGGGGCCCAGCATCTCACGGTAGGTATTGAACTGCTGCGAGTAGAGCTGGGCGTCTTCCACACCCCAAATGAGGACTTCCGGATGAGAGGTCATTGAGAGGTATTCTTCGCCGGTGAGTTCGCCGCTGTCCACAAAAGCGCGCGCAATGCGCTCGCGGTCCGCCTGCTCCGGGGGAAATGCCGCCAGGATTCCCGGGTGAACAAAGCCGTCCGCGCCTTCCGAGCACACCAGATCCACACCGTACTCTTCCACTAAATACTTAATGATGGCCGACTCGTTGAGCTGGGCCTCGGCGTGCGTGTGCAAATCTTGTACATGAATAATGGTCTTGTCCCCTGTGCCCTCAATGAGCTGGGTGATCCGGCCGACCGTGGACGGAATGACCAGGTCGTTTATGGATTTCAGGCTCTGGGATTTGGGTTGGTAGGGGACGGATTCCGGGGCCGGCGTTGTCGGGGCTGCCATGCCAAGGCCCATATTGGAAAGCAGGAACACTTGCGCTACAAAAAGCGCTGTTA
Organism: Candidatus Omnitrophota bacterium; assembly: GCA_016929445.1. NCBI lineage: Bacteria > Pseudomonadati > Candidatus Omnitrophota > Candidatus Omnitrophota bacterium. The sequence continues at coordinate 8,620 of JAFGIU010000102.1, read as the reverse complement.
GGCGGCGTAACTGACTCATGTTTTGACCTCTCTGGTAGAGTGCTTCGGTGTGGAAAACTCTGCTGTCACATAATCTAGCATATCTTTGGAGGAATTGACGCCTCTCCGTGGGCTAGACAACCCTTATTAATATGATGTATAAAGTATATCCTTGACCTGTGTCCAAGTCAAGGGCAGTTTGGCGGAAATTGCGAATATATTACTATCGGCATACAATTCTGCAATTTATTTTATTTCAGCTAGTTGCGTCCCTTCGACAGGCTCGCCCCCCCTCGCCGTACTCCCGGTGCCAGGCACTGGTGCCAGGCACCGGTGCCTGACACCAAATCCAAACGATGGCTGGCATAACACTCCCAGAGATGGTACGTTAGCTCTATGATTCGACGAATCATTTCCAAGCTCGTACTTAACGACAAAAGCTCCTTAAAAAGGGACCGGGAGTACTGGCTCAGCCGCAGCGTCAGCGAACGGCTGCAGGCCGTTGAAACCTTCCGCTCACAGCACCATGGAACTTCATCCAGACTTCAAAGAGTTGCTCGAGTTATTAAACGTTCATAATGTATCCTATTTGGTTTGCGGTGGATACGCGCTGGCACACCATGGCTATCCACGATTTACAGGGGATTTGGACCTTCTTGTGGAGTCCAGCTCCGAAAATGCGCACAGACTGATGACTGCGCTCGAGGCGTTTGGATTCGGCTCATTGGGACTCTCTGCAGATGATTTCAGTAAGCCTGACACCGTGGTGCAACTCGGCGTTCCTCCTGTCCGTGTTGACCTCATTACCTCAATCACCGGAGTTTCCTGGGAAGAAGCGTGGAATAGCAAAACCCAAGCTGAGTGTGGGGGCCTGAAGCTCTTCATTCTCGGGAGAGATCAGTTCATCGCCAACAAGCGCGCCCTTGGCCGGAAGAAGGACCTGGCTGACTTGGAAGCTCTCGGCGAGGATTAGGATTTCTCCCGGTGCCTGACACCAAATCAATCGCGGCGGAGAAGGTAAACGGCGCTGCCGATGATGAGGAGCGACCCCAAGGCGGACCACAGGTCCGGAATTTCTCGCCAAACCCCCGCGCCGATCAGAAACGCAGTCAACGGTGTGATATAAGACCAGGTGCTCACCCGCCCGGCATCGGCATAGGCATAGGCCGTGGTCATGCCCATCTGCCCCACCGTGCCCACAACTCCAATGCCCAGCAAGAGCAAGCACTGCCCTGTATCTGGCAGAACAAAACCGGCCACCAGCATCATCGGCAGACTCGCCAGAGTGGCAAAGAGGCAGAAGTAAAAAATAATGGTGCCCGGGCTTTCAAATCGTCCTAAATAGCGGATCGTCACATAGGCCACGGCTGCAAGCAAACCGCTGGCCACAGCCACCCACGGCAGCCAGCCCGCCCAATCCCCGCCGGGTTTGAGCAATAGCCCGATCCCCGCAAAAGCCGCCAGCACGGCCGCTCCCACCGGAAGAGTCAGCCGCTCTTTCAGAAAAATAGCTGCGAGGATCACCGTAAAGATGGGCGAGGTGTAATTGAGCATCACGGCCAAGCCCAGCGGCAGGCCGGAAAGCGCCAGGAAGTACAGGCAGAGAGCGGCGAAGCCCGCAAAGGAACGCAGCGTGAGAAACACCGGATGCCGACCGCGAAACGACTGGCCTTTGTAGTGAATGACCGGCACAATCATCAGCAGGCCGATCAGGCTGCGAAAGAACACAACCTCCAAAAACGGAAGGCGCTGTGTGGCTACGCGCGCCAAGGCTCCCATAAGCGCAAAGCTCAGGGAACCGGCGAACATATAGGCGAAGGCTTTCTTACGCGCGGGCAAGGACATAGTTCCTTACGAATAGATTCCTCCGCCACAAGTTATGGCGGGGACAATAACGCCACCCATTCAGGATGACAGCTTAGCTTCCTGAATCACTTCGCAATTCTGGGAAATAATCTTTTGGAAGGCTTCTGAGGTGTCATGCCAATCGAGCACATCCACTCGCATAGGCAGGTCTGAGGCGGCAAAGCTGTCTTTCAGCTTCTCCAGGACGCCCGCATTCAATGGGCCGTCGCCCTTCACGGCCAAATCCACATCCGAATAGGACCGTGCGCTCCCGTTCACCCTGGAACCATAAATACGAACTTCATATTCGGGCACAAGAGAGGTCAGTATCCGTTTGATCTCCGCGAGATGCCCGTCCTCCAGCTTAGCCATTGTTTTGCTCGAGTTTTTCCAGCAAGTACCGGGCATCAGGCAAGAATCGAAGAGAAGCCTCATATACCCGTTCTGCTTTCACTTCATCATAGGTGTGTGAAGTAAGATTCCGCGCCTCTGCGTAATCAAACCAAGGAACTGGGTCTTCAATCAATCCGTACTCGGCAGCCAATCGAAACAACTCCTTTCGAGCGCGCGGCTCGGCATCTTCCGGCGTGCGGTTTAAACGAATCCAACGCTGGATAAATTTCCAACAGAGCTCATAAGTAAATTCAAAATGCTGGATCACCCCGGCCCTGACGGCATTTTGAGTGACTTTGTCCAACCCCCCCATTAAGGAGCTGTCAGTGGCTCTTTGAATGGTCTCGTCCAAAGTCGCCAACGCTTTCTGCAGACTACTCAGATCCAGCATGAATGCCTCCCCTATCTCGGCCGCAGCATTTTGGAGGGATCGAGGATGCGGTCGATCTCCTTGTCCGGCAAAACTTTCTTTTCTTTGGCGATTTCGCGGATGGTCTTGCCCGTGGCCAAGGCCTCTTTGGAAAGCGCGGCCGCCGTATCATAGCCCACTGCGGGCGCCAGCGCCGTGCATGAAGAAAGATTCTTCTCCAAGGTGCCGCGGCAAGTCTCCTCATTCGCCACGAGCCCTTGCACGCAGCGCTTGTCCAAAAGCGCCACGGAATTCGCCAAACACTCAATGGATTGCAGCATGTTGTAAGCCATGACCGGCATCATCACATTGAGCTCGAAATTCCCGGACGCCGCTCCCAGGCTGATCGTCAGATCATTGCCGATCACCTGCGCCGCCACCATTAACACGGCCTCGGGCATGACCGGATTGATCTTGCCCGGCATAATGGAAGACCCCGGCTGCGTGGCAGGGATAGAAGTCTCGCCGAAGGCGGTGCGCGGCCCGGAGCTGAGCCAGCGGATATCATTACAGATTTTGGTAAGCGACACGGCCAAAGTCTTGAGCGCCCCGCTCGCCTCCACATAGGCATCCTTGGCAGCCTGGGCCTCAAAGTGATCCTTGGCTTCCACAAACTTTTCGTTGTAGCGTTTGGAGAGCTCCCCGCAAACCCCTTTGGCAAAATCCGGATGCGTGTTGAGGCCCGTGCCCACCGCGGTTCCGCCGATAGCCAGCTCGCGCAAGTGCGGCAACACCGCCTTGACGCGCGCAATGCCCAGCTCGATCTGCCGCGCGTGGCCGCCGAATTCCTGGCCCAGAGTTACTGGCGTCGCATCCTGTAAGTGAGTGCGCCCGCTCTTGAGGATCTTCGCGAAATCCTTGGATTTAGCCTTGAGACTCTTGTGCAAGCCTTCCAAGGCCGGCAACAACATCCTGTTGATTTCCGCCACGGCGGCCACATGCATGGCCGTGGGAATCACGTCATTGGAAGACTGCCCCATGTTCACGTGGTCATTCGGATGCACTTTGGAAGCGGCCGGCAAAGCTTTGCTTGCCAAGGTGGCAATCACCTCATTGGCATTCATATTGGTGGAAGTCCCGGAACCGGTCTGGAACACATCCACCACAAAGTGTTCGTCGTACTCGCCCTTGGACACCGCGCGGCAGGCTTTCACAATGGCGGCGCTGCGCTTGGCATCCAGCTTGCCCAGACCGCGATTCACCACGGCTGAGGCTTCCTTAACGGCGCCCAAGGCTTCCAAGAAACCGCGCTGCAACCGCAGTCCGCTCACAGGAAAGTTCAACACCGCCCGCTGGGTCGAGGCGCCGTAAAGCATGTGGGCCGGGATCTGCATCTCGCCCATAGAGTCCTTGGCTATTCTGAATTCAGTTTTCATCGGGTCTCCTATTGTGTCCCCAGATAGACTATTCAATTTTGTAGACTTCGAAAACAAACAAATCGACTTGGCCGCGCTTCCACGCATCCGGAGGCAGTCCCGCCTTTTGCGAACAGAGCTCCGACATAAATTCCTCCATGTCCCACCCGGTCTCTTCCCACACCTGGGGCAGGAACACGCCCGAGCGCCGGCCATCCTTGGATTGCACACGCACGCCGTGCACGCCCGGCTCGATTTCATCTGCGCTTTCAACCGGTACGCTGCCGGAAAGAATGGAGAGTTCCACATCCAGCTGCGAAAGCTCGGAGGCCTCCACGGGCCTGAAGCGGGAATCCCTGCAGGATGACAGCACAGCATAGTGCGACACCCCGTCCAAAAGGGACATGTGGCCTTCCCTGGTGCCGATACACCCGCGCAAGCGGCCTTGCTTTCGGAGCGTCACAAACACCGGCACCAAGGTTTGTGCCAACGGGCCTAACTCCTGAGCCAGCTCCGGATCCGGAGGCGGAGTCCTGGCGCCTTTGGCCTGGGAGGCCACCGCGGCCCGCGCCAAGTTCAAGAGCTTCCGCTCTGTCTCCGGATGGGATTTGAGGAAATCGATCAAGGCGGAAAGCGCAGGCTCCCCTGCCTGCTCCGTACCCCCTGCTTCCTGAAATACAATGGACGCATATCCCACGACCCGGTCCGCTTCGCCATGAGGCGAATCCGCAGAGGTCGCGTATTTGAGCACTTGGATATCCGTGGCCCCCAATTCCTTTGCCGCAGTCATGCCCACCAAAAGCGCATCGTCCCCGCACATCACACAAGCAAGATTCTTGGTCCCGGTGGACATCCACTGATCAATGCAGCGCCGGACCTCGGCCGGATCGCCGGTCTCAATGGCTTTAAGCGCCGCGCCGTCCACCTCATGCGCATCCGCCTCCGAGGGATAGTGCGTCAGGTCGGTCGAGATCACAAGCAAGGTCTTTTGGCCCGCTTCCGTATATTCGGAAATAGCCCGCGCCAGGGCCCGCCCCACATCCTGCGTGCCTTGGGGCGGAAGCGAGTTGCTGACCACAGCCACGATTTTAAAATCGCCCTTGAGCGCCCGCTGCAAAAAAGGAAGCTGGACTTCCAGACTGTGCTCGGGCCCGTGAGGGATTTTGTCCGCCCGTATCCAACCGGAAAGTTCGGTCAGCCGCGCGGAAAAGGCCGCGTCAACCGGCACATCGCCTAAAGGCGTCCGGAAAGCGCCGGAAGGATACACCGCTGCCCCGTTCACAGGAATCCGGTGCGAGGGTCCTATCAATACAACGGTGTCAATGGATTGGCCACGAAACGGCGTAAAGCTGTGCGCCGCCACTGCGCCCGAATAGACGTAGCCCGCGTGAGGAACCACCACCGCGCGGATCGCTTCTGAGGGTGTGAGCGGCGGGCTCACATCCTCCAGGAGGCCCTCAATCATTTGTGTCAGTTCCTTGGGATCGGCCGGGTAGAATTGCCCGGCCACAGCAGGAGTGCGCGTCTCAGCCATGGCAGCGGAGCTCCAGAATAGTGTGCCGATTAGAATTGCAAGAATCGATTGTCGCAACAGCTCTAGATGCGCGTAGTGTCATCCTGAGCAAAACGAAGGATCTGTGTCCCGGACAAAGATTGCTTCGCTTCGCTCGCAATGACGAGGTCTACAGCTCGCAATGACGGACTCTGGTGCTCGCCACCCTTCGGACGCGGGGCCGGGCACGCTCTAAACCCTTAGAACAAATACCCGATCGACGCGTCGACCCGCGTTTCAATATTCTCGGCCGTAACTGCGGGCTCGTTATCGTAGTCCACAACCAAGCGAAGTTCTGTGGATACACGCTCGGTGATCTTTGTGGTTAAGGTCGTCTCAGAACGCCCCCGAGTCTCATTCAAATCGCTCAAGCCGGGAAAGATCTCCAAGGTCTCCGAAAAATCAGCGCTGTCCGAAAGCTTGAGATGATAGATACCGGCGATTCTGGCAAAGAGGTCTGTGGTGTCTTTCTCGTCCTTGATCTGGTCCCTTGAACCCTCGAGACCGTATTCCACGTCCAGAGTCTGCTTGGGTTCAGCGATCAGATGATGCCCCGCACCGATGCCCACCGTGGTTCTCAAGTCGATATTATTGATCCGGTCATTCATTAACCCTACATTGGTAAATAGATACGAGATTCTTGAAATCTCCCAATCATAGCGCGCCGAGGCCTTCTTGTAATCCGTGTTCGTTTCCCCTTTGGACTTGCCGTAACGCACTTCCCCCTCAAGGGTCAGCTTGGTCTTGTCCCAACTGTAAGCACCCTTGGCGTGCAGCATGGCATCGGTTGCGGTCGCCGTGCCATCGGTATAGTTGACACCGGCCTTGATCTTGCCCTTCCATCCGCCGTCGTCAAAGTCTTCGGCATGGGCTGCGCGCGCAGAGAGTCCAAAAGTACTAACCACAACCACGGCAATCCCGACAAGAACACGTGCCAGGCACTGGTGCCAGGCACCGGTGCCTGGCACCGGCATGCTACCTTTCTTCATTTTTCTACTCCACGGTTACGCTCTTGGCCAGGTTGCGCGGCCGGTCCACATCGCATCCGCGCAATACAGCTGCATGATAGGCCAAAAGCTGTAAGGGTATCACGTTCACTATGGGGCTCAGAGACGCGTATGTCTCCGGCACATAGCAGACTTCCTCTGCCAGAGCCTCAAGGTTCTTGTCCTCCCGGCTGGCAATAGCGCACACCCGCCCCTTGCGGCTGCGAATTTCCTCTATATTGGAAAGCATCTTCTGATAGAGCACGTCTTCGGGCTGGGTCCCGATCACAATGCTCGGCATCTTCGAATAAATCAGGGCAATGGGCCCGTGCTTCATCTCAGCTGCCGGATAGCCTTCCGCGTGCACATACGCAATCTCTTTGAGCTTGAGCGCCCCTTCCAGCGCCACCGGGAAATTATATCCGCGGCCCAGGAAAATAACGTTGGTGTATTCCTGGTTCTCGTGCACAATGCGCTTCATCAAGTCATTGGATTCGAGCGCCTTTTCCACTTGCCCGGGCAAATGCTTCAAGGCCTGCACAAAACGCTGCCCGTGCTCCTCGTTCATCTCCCCTTTGCGCCGGGCCAGAAGCAAGCTCAGTAGACTAAAGGTGATCACCTGGGATGTAAAGGTTTTTGTGGAAGCCACGCCGATCTCGCGGCCTGCGCGCAAGTGAATCCCGGCATCGGTTTCGCGGCTGACCGAGCTGCCCGGGGTGTTGCACATACCCAAGGTGAGCATCCCGTGCTGCTTGGCCATGCGCATAACCTCCAAGGTGTCGGCGGTCTCCCCGGACTGGCTCACAATCATCATGGCCGTGATGTTGGGATCCACAGTGAACCGCCGGTAGCGCAGCTCCGAAGCATAATCCACTTCCACCTCGATGCCCGCGATATTCTCGAGCATGTACTCGCCGATCAGCGCCGCATGCCAGGAGCTCCCGCATCCGACTAAAACAAATTTCTTAATCCGGTCCAGATTCTCAATCACCGGATCCAAACCGCCCAGACGCGCTGTGCCCGCATCCTCCAGGATGCGCCCGCGCAAGGCGTTGCGCAAGGTATCCGGCTGCTCGTATATCTCTTTCAACATGAAATGCGGATAGCCACCCTTGTCAATCTCATGAAGCCGGACACTGATCTCCCGGACCTCGGCCTGCACCGCCTGATTGGCCAAAGAAACGGTCTTGTATTCCGTAGGCGTCAGCAACACAATGCTGTTTTCCGGAAGATGGACCACTTTCGAAGCCAAGTGCTGCAGAGCCCCCTCATCCGAAGCCAGGCTGAAGCCCCCGTTGTCCCCGATGCCTACCACCAAAGGGCTCCCGCTGCGCGCACCCACCAATTGCCAGGGGTGATCCGAGCAAAGCACGGCAATGGCATAAGCGCCTTCCACCAGGTTGAGAGACTCCTGCACGGCATGAACCAAATCACCGCGATAATGTTGTTGGATCAGGTGGGCGATAACCTCGGTGTCGGTCTGGGAAATGAACTGATGGCCGCAGCCCTCGAGCCACTCGCGCAGGGTTGCGTAGTTTTCGATGATGCCGTTGTGCACCACGGCAATACGCCCGTCCCCGCTGAGATGGGGGTGTGCATTGAGCTCCGAAGGCTCCCCGTGCGTGGCCCAACGCGTATGGCCCAACGCCAAAGGGCCTGCGAGCGGGGACTCCTCCAACCGCTTCCTGAGAAAATCCGTCTTCCCCACCTGCTTAATGCAGGAGATCTTCCCCTCAGTGTCGACAACCGCCAATCCGGCAGAGTCATAACCCCGGTACTCCAGAAAATTCAGTCCCTGCATTACTGCAGGGACCGAATCTTCTCTAGCTTGAATGAGTCCTATAATTCCGCACATGATTTCTTGCCTATCGAATATCGATCACCGCGACCGGCGGGGCGTTGACCATCACCTTGACATTGGCTTCGCTGATAGAGCCATGGGTCCCCCGGCCGTCATCCAGCAGCAGACGCACCATGTACTCACCCGGCCCCTTGTAAGTGTGCTTGGCCACCGGCCCAGATGCCGATTGCCCGTCCCCAAAGTCCCAGTGATACTTGAGCACATCCCCGTCCGCATCGCGCGAAGCACTGGCGTTAAATT
>JAFGIU010000101.1 GCA_016929445.1 Candidatus Omnitrophota bacterium | reverse complement strand
AGGCAAGCGAGTGGGATCTTCAGGGCTCGAGAAGCGAGGGACACTTTGCCTGAAGGACTGAGGGAGCGAGGTGCCCGCGTGGAAGTCGTGCCGGTCTATCGCACTTTGCCGGAGAAGGCCAGCCCGTCCCAGCTCGCAAAGCTGGAGAACCTGGATGCCGCCTTGTTCACTTCCAGCTCTACCGTGGAGCAGTTCTTCAAAATGGTCGGAAAGCCTCGCGCCCTCAAAATTTTGGGACAGACCCAGGTGGCCTCCATTGGCCCCATCACCTCCCGCACTTTGGAGGATTACGGTCTCCGGGTCGATGTTTGTGCTTCCTCCTCAACTGTCCCGGATCTTATCCAGGCCCTCATTAAATCCACTATTTAGTAAGATATTACGAATAAATAGTTTACATAAAATAAGAAGAGTCTCTAAAGAAACTAAAGTAATTTAAAAAGCATTGGAGGATACCCCTTTGTCAGGTACACTTTTTAGTATGTTGCAGGAGTGTGTCTTTGATGAGAAATCCTCGAAGTCCTGGCTTTAGATTTCTGGCATTGATCCTGGCTCAGGTGTTCTTGTGGACCAGTATCCACCCGGTGTTCGCCGCGCCTTCACGCCCGCAGTTTGTGCGCCCGGTTCAAAGCAATCTGAGCCCAGAGGCCCCGGTTTCCTTACCCGCATTGCAAAAAGTAATCGCTCATTCCGGCGCTGAAAACCTGGATGTTTCCGCCCTCCAAATCCCTGCCGAAATCGGCAGAGTTGTGGAGCGCCGCAAAAACCCCTTGGCGCGGCAAATCGTGGTTCACATCCAGGACCTGCACGCCAATCCCGAAGCGCAAAACAATATTGCTGAGATTCTTCGCTATCTGTACGAGACGTACGGAATGGCGCAAGTGGGTTTGGAAGGCAGCGAAGGCCCGATTGATACCTTTCTTTTTAGCACCTTGCCCAATGAGGAGGTGCGGCGCGAATGGGCCGGCCAAGCGTTGGCAAAAGCGCTCATCACCGGGCCTGAGAAAATCTGTATTACAGATCGCATCCCTCTGGAGCTTCTCGGCGTGGAGGATCGCGCTAAGTACATAGGGGACTTTAGGGCTTTTAGGGAAATCCACAGCGTGGATTCCGGGGTGTTGCAGAGCTTGCAGGATTTCCAGAACCAGGCAGAGGCCTTGGGCAATGTGCTTTATCCTGCCGGAGCCCGGGAGCTTGTGCGGGCCTATCGAGGATTTGCAGAGGGCGAGGTGGGGATGGAGACCCACTTTGGCCTTTTGCGCGCGACGGCCGGGGAACTCGGCATTGACTTGCAAATTTCCTATCCAACCCTTGCGGCCTTTTTCCGGCTTCAAGAGCTGCAGGCCTTCTATCGCCCCGAGGCTTTCAAGGCAGAACTTACGCGGGTGTTGGACCGTATCCGCACCGGCGACGCGGCTCCCCGGGAGCAAGAAGAGATTATTGCCGCGGCCGGGCTCCTGGCTTCAGGCTCTCTGACCCCCGGTCAGTTTGCGCAGCATCTTTTGGGGACCCTCAACTTCGCCACTCAAGGCAATACCGATTACCCGCAGATGACTGTTATGGCGGAAATTGAAAGCTTGGGGCAGCATTTGAAGCCCCAAGAATTGATTCAGGAGCAGGAGGCGCTTCAGAACGACTTGCTCCTAAGCTTTCTCGAGGATGAGGACCAAAAGGCTCTTTATCATCTTCAAAAACGTATTGAAATCGTGGGCAAGCTGTTGCGAGCAGAGGCCGGTCCCGCGGAGTGGGAGGTCTACCAATCAAATCGTGCCCTTTGCCGGGGCGTTGCTTTGGTCCAATCCCTGCAAGAGATCCAAGAGCGGCAGGGGATTTGGGATATGGATTCGGACATACGAACCCGCGCATTGGAATGGGACAGGGCCTTGCTCAGTGCGCAAGCCTTTTACACCGTAGCTGAGGAACGCAACCCGCCGCTCGTGGAGAATTTTCTGCGGCATCTGCAGGAGGGCAAGGAGCGCTTAGGCGTCTTGATCACCGGTGGATTCCACAGCGTGGGCGTGACACAGATTTTGGAGCAGTCGAATATTTCTTTTGTGGTGGTGGTGCCCAAGGTGACACATCTTGAAGACTCCGGGCTTTACCTGGAGCGGATGATGGCGCTGAATATAGGGCCGGAGCAAACGGGAATCCGGGTGGCCCGGCGAGCCGCCGACACCGAAACTCTCGCGATTCCCCATATGCTGGCGCGCAGTCCTATTGAAGATCAAGCCGGGGTACTGAATTTCTTTGATGAACAACTGGGGGAGATACGGCGCATGCTGGAGGAGCACTATGGACCTGAAGATCAGGACAGCGTGCAAAGAGACTATGAGCAATGGCTGGACGCGCTGATCGGGCAGATTGAGGAGCATCCGGAGATTCGTAATGATTTGCGGGACGCATACATTCAGGGGGCCCAGCGTGCAGCTGAGCGCCAGTGGCTGGAGTGGGCGAGCGTCCAGGGTTCGGGCGAGGAGCAGAGACAGGCCGCTTCCCAGGTTCTTGCGCTGTTGGCCAGGTACCCGCAGCCCTTTGTGCAAGGAGTGATCCTTTCTGCAGTGGGGTGGGTTCGAAGAAATCTCTCTACAGAAGGCATTGCGGATCAAATAAGGGCTGCCATGCGAGGTGGCCCCATAACGCGCAGAGCCTTCTTGGGAGGAGCCGCCTTTTTGACCGCAGGGCTAATCATTGGGTTGGAGCAGCCTTTGCGGGCATTGGGGGCTGCTTCGGAGTTAGCGGCCGCACAAGTGCAGGTTCCGCCATTGCAAGGGGAGTCTCTTAGCTCGGAGGCTCGAGCGATTGTGGATGATTTAGTCACTCAATTCAATACAGCGATGGATGACATCAATTACAGTCCTGTGAACAGGGTTTTTACCAGGGAGCAAATGACCGAGTTTTTCCGTGCGGGCATAACGAATATCTTTCAAGCTAGGATTGCCGGCGTTAGTGACGAAAGGATCGGGTTGTTTTTCTTGCCATCCATTGAAAGGATTCAATTTGCTCAAAAATTTCCGGACGGGTGGCCCCTCCAATCTGCGGGTATGACCTTGCTGGATGGGAAAAACACCATGCTGTTCAATTTGGACTTCTATAATCCGGTTCGTGGACGAGAGGGCCAAGAAGGATTGGGCTTCTTCTGGGCTTGGGATCACAACGGGGAGTCTCCGACACCTGGGCAGTTGGCAAGCATGGTCCAACAGGGTTTTATGGCACAAACAGCCCATGAAGCTGTGCATGGGTATCAGAATCAAGAGGGTGTGCGGGCGGATGTGAACGGAGAGTTCCTGTTTGAGCCGGATCGCCTGCTGGATTGGAATGCGCCACGATCTTACGATTACCCTCAGCTGGAGAGATTGGGCAGGGCAGAAGCCGAAGCGTATGCGGTCGCATATTTATTGGCTGGAGAAGAAAGAGATCGCTGGATGGCCCTGCACCAATCTGACCGAAATGATGAAGGTATCTCTTTTGCGGGTGTGATGGCTCAGTTCAATATGGGCGGAGATTGGAATGTGGGAGAAGTCCTTTGGGGGCTCACACGTTTGGAGCAAGAGGTCCAGGCTGTGCTTGGGGCAGGGACTCATCTTGAGTTCAGCAGACTTACCCCAGTGTCTGCGGAACCAATGCATTGGGCGACTTTTGACCTGGGCTACTTCTTAGAAGGAGAACCTGGAAGTGTGCAAATCCGTTTTGCGGTTCCTGCAGAAGAGCTGTCTTATCTTCCAGATGTGCTCCACACAATCCCGGTCCAACACGAGAATGGAGAGCCGACTTATTTCTTGGTTATAGAGCAGCACCTTGGGGGTGTGGATCTCCCATTGGGCTTATCATGGCAGGCGCCTGCTGAAAACCTTGATGAGAAGAGGGCAATTCAAGCCCCTGAGGCCATGCTGGCGTCTCTGGCAAAGCACCCCGGCTTGCAGATTGGAAAGGACTCCCGGACGGGAATATATACCATGGAAATGCTGCTGGGAGGCAGTATGAGTGAGATCTGGCGAGGGGTACAAGTGACTCTGGGTACCGATGCTTTGAACGAAGCCATACCGCATGTTGTGGTTCCTGCAGCAGAGGATTCACTGACCGGTCTTTTGGCTGAGCGGGAGCAGAGTATTCCTGATCCCCTGGGAACAGCAAGAATTGGAGTTGAGCGCATAGAATCTGTTGACGGTGCAATAACCTATGTGGTGAATGTGGGTGAGTCCTATGATCCTGCCGACATCGCCTATGCTTATGACATAACTTCGGTTGCTTTCAATCTTGTAGGGGTCTTGACTGCGGACACAAGTGCTACGATTGCAGTGATTGGTTCCCAACGAGATGGTTTTGTAAATGAATTCCAGAATTTTGCGCAGGACGTACGGGAGGGCGAACCCCCCGGAACTTTCGCAGCGTCCCAAAGTGGGCCGGTTGTCATCAATGGCATACGCTTTGATGGGATAGTCCTCGAGGTGGGGCGTGCGGATGCGGTGTTATCATCTCCAGAAAGAACAACTACGGTGGAGTCCATTCCCGATACGCTCAGTGTCGCTTCTGTGGAGCTTACGCGAGATATCGTTACAGCTCGGGAATTGCAGGCGCTGAGCTTTGACACATCGGATCCCGGAACCCGTGCCGCACCGGATTCCATTCAGACTCTGCAGACCCGCGCCCTCTTCCAGACCCAAATCCAATCCTCTCTCTAACTCTGGGGACAGGTCTCGCCAACCCTAGCTTCTGCCATTAGTTGCGGAAGGTCCGTCCCCCTTCAGGTATACTATAAAACTATGAACAGCCCGGTCCTGGAGCAAAACGAGGTCGAGAGGGTCTTTGACCGCATTGCCCATCGCTACGATCAATTCAACAGTCTGGCCAGTTTTGGCTTGGACCGGGCCTGGCGCCGTACCCTGATCCGCAGGCTTCCCGGGCATTGCGATATTCTGGACCTGGGCTGCGGGACCGGGGTTTTGACTTCCCAGGTTTCCGAGCGTCCGGGCGCCTCAGGCAGGGTGCTTGGGGTGGATATTTCCGCAGACATGCTCCGGTGTGCGCGCCGGAATCAGACGCGGGTGCCTTCTCCGTTAGCGTCCACTTTGTTGCGCGCCAGCGGTGCGGACATTCCTGTGGTGTCCGCCTCTTTTGATCGAGTCATCAGTGCGTTTGTATTGCGCAATGTGCGATCCCAAATGCCGCGGGTCTTGGATGAAGTGTTTCGCGTGCTCCGGCCCCACGGACAGGTTTTGATGCTGGATTTGGGAAAGCCCGGCTCTGCCTGGATGCAGAACGGGCACCGGTGGTATTTGAACCGGGTGCTGCCGCGTATCGGGCGGGTCTTGACCGGGACGCAGGAACCCTTTGAGTATCTTTCGGCTTCTATCTTGGAGTTTATGGAGCCTGAGGAAGTGGTGAGGACCATGAAAGAAGTTGGATTCTGTAAATCAGGTTTTGATGCGGTGTATGGGGGTTTAGTCGGGATTTACTGGGCGGAGAAAGACCGATGAATCCGATCCTCTCTCAATCGACGGTGTCGCAATTTGCTCCCTTGCAGACGATTTACGCTCCTGTTTGGGATGCGCTGGAGCGGGTGGATCAAGAGTATTTGAGGCAGATTGAAGGCGAGCGCGGCATGATCCAGGAAATCGGCCGGCACTTGGCCGAGGGGCGTGGCAAGTTCTTGCGTCCGGCCCTGGTGCTCCTGTCGGCGGCGCATTCGGGTGGAGCCGATGATGCGCTCCGGGTGAAGCTTGGCGTGGTTGTGGAGCTTATCCACGTGGCGAGTTTGATTCACGACGATGTCATGGACCACGCAGCTTTGCGCCGAAAGCAGGTGACCCTGAATTCGCGCTGGGGAGACGAAGCCTCTGTTATTTGCGGGGATATTCTCTATAGTAAGGCATTCAAATTGCTCGTGGACATCGGAGTGCCCGATGTGATGCAGACCGTGGCCCGGTCGACCATGGTGATGTGTTCCGGGCAGCTTGCCGAACTGGAACGGCGTCAAGACCTGGGACTCCAACGCGAAGGCTATCTGGATATCATTATTCAAAAGACTGCGCGTTTGATTTCGGATTGCTGCCGTTCGGGCGCGCAGTTGGCCGGTGCGCATCCCTCTGTT
>JAFGIU010000100.1 GCA_016929445.1 Candidatus Omnitrophota bacterium | reverse complement strand
TGCATGCGGCCGGACCTGACAGGAAGAAAGCAACATTTGAAGAATCCGGAGAAAACTTTTGGTAACTTTCGGCCTGACGAAGATATATAAAGAAGAACCACTAAAGAGCTTAATGATACGGTTCATGATACGGTTTACTGCATAATACTGCATTTTAAAACGGGCGTGAGATGAGCTTGTGAGATCTCAATGAAGAGCTACCGATACGACAAAACCTATGATGTGATTGTTATTGGTGCAGGACATGCCGGCTGTGAAGCGGCGTTGGCTTGTGCCCGGCTGCAGCTGAGCACACTGGTGCTGACTCAGGACTTGGATACCATTGCGAAGATGTCCTGTAATCCTGCGATTGGCGGTTTGGCCAAAGGGCATCTTGTGCGCGAGATTGATGCTTTGGGTGGGGAGATGGGGCTGAATATTGATGCGACTGCGATTCATTACCGCACGCTCAACATGCGAAAGGGACCTGCGGTAAGGGGAACCCGCGCACAAGCCGACAAGAAACTATATCAAAACCGAATGAAGTATGTGCTGGAGCGCGAAGAGCATTTAGACCTGAAGCAGGCGCTGGTTGAGGAGCTTCTCACCGAAGAGACTCCAGGCGGGAATAGGCAGATTGTGGGCGTTCGTACACAGACGGGCATGGTCTTTGAAGCAGGTTTTGTCATTGTGACCACCGGAACTTTTTTGAAGGGCTTGATCCATCTGGGGGATGTTTCTTTTGAAGGGGGGCGCACGGGGGAAAAGGGGGCCAACGGACTTTCCGTATCTCTTGAGCGTATTGGGATTGAATTGCAGCGACTCAAGACCGGGACCCCGTGCCGCGTGGCTCAAAACAGCCTGGACTTTTCCAAGATGGAGATCCAGCCTGCGGAAAAGAATGCGCCTCTGTTCAGTTTTAGATCGACCCGGGCCGGACTGCCTCAACTGCCTTGTTATATTACTTATACAAATCAAAAGACGCACGAGATCATCTTGAACAACCTGGACCGGGCGCCTTTGTATTCGGGGCAGATTCGCGGGGTGGGGCCGCGCTACTGTCCCTCCATCGAGGTCAAAGTGGTTCGTTTTGCGGACAAAGACCGGCATCAGGTCTTTGTGGAACCAGAGGGCCTTCACACCGGCGAGTACTATGTTAACGGGATGTCCACCAGCTTGCCGCAGGATATTCAGGTGGCCATGATGCGCACGATCCCTGGTTTTGAGAAGGTGGAGATTATGCGTTTCGGCTATGCGGTGGAGTATGATTTTGCCCCGCCCACCCAACTTTGGCCTTGGCTGGAGACCCGGAGAGTGCGGGGCTTGTTCTTGGCCGGACAGATCAACGGGACCTCCGGATACGAGGAGGCGGCGGCCCAGGGCCTGATGGCCGGTCTGAATGTCGTGCTTCAGAAACAGGGGCGGCCGCCTTTTATTCTCCGCCGGGATGAGGCCTACATCGGGGTGCTTATTGACGATCTGGTGACCAAGGGGACTGAGGAGCCATACCGGATGTTTACATCCAGCGCAGAGTACCGGCTTCTCTTGCGTCAGGACAATGCGGATCTGCGTCTCATGCACTATGGGCAGGATTTCGGTTTGATTGATGCCCCCACCTACGCGCGTTGCGAATTCAAGCGGCAAGCCATTGGCCAGTACCTCAGCCTTTTTCGTACCAAAACCTTTCAGGGTAAGCCGTTAGATCAATTGTTGCGTCAACCGGAGATGACGCTGAAGCGCTTAGCAACCCTTTTTGATGAGAGTGAAGTGCTTAGCCGTATTGCTCCGGACGTGGCGGAACAATTGGAGATCGAAATCAAGTACCAGGGATACATGCAGCGGGATCTGGCGCGCGCCAAACGCCTTGAAAAATTCGAGAAGCTGGAAATCCCCACGGAGCTGGATATTAGAGCAATCAAGGGCCTCAGCAACGAGGCGGCTGAAAAGCTGGACCGCATCCGGCCTGCCAGTGTGGGGCAGGCGCGGCGCATTCCGGGCGTGTCTCCTTGTGATATCTCGCTTCTTTTGGTATTCTTGGAAAACCGGAAAACAGTCGCTGGCTAGATCTTAGGGACCTTCCACGGAGACTTCATGCAAGCCAAGGTGATAGCCCTTTGCAATCAAAAGGGTGGTGTAGGCAAAACCACAACAGCGGTGAATCTGGCCGCATGTTTGGCAGAGGTCCAAAAGCGGGTTCTGATTGTGGATGTGGACCCCCAAGGCAATAGCACAAGCGGGCTTGGTTTTGACAAAAGTACGCTTGAACAAACAAGTTACGATATTTTGGTGCGCGGGGTGCATCCAACGAGTGTGCGGCTGAATACCGAGATACCTTCCCTGGATCTGATCCCCTCCAACCTCAATTTGACGGGCGCGGAAATCGAATTGGTGTCTGAGGTGGGGAGGGAGTTCAAGCTGAAGCGGGCGCTGGACGAGGAGATCCGCGAACAATACGATTATATTCTTGTGGATTGTCCTCCGTCTCTGGGTCTGATTACTGTCAATGCATTGTCGGCCGCGGACGGGGTATTAATTCCAGTGCAGTGTGAGTACTACGCATTGGAGGGTTTGTCTCAGTTGCTCAAGACCCTCGAAGAAGTCCGGCTCTATCTCAACAAGGATCTGGACATTACCGGCGTGGTCTTGACCATGGCGGATTTTCGCACCAACCTCACGACCCAAGTCATCGATGAAGCCCGCCAGTTCTTTGGGGACAGGGTTTACAGTACGGTGATACCTCGGAGTGTGCGTTTGAGTGAAGCGCCGAGTTTTGGCAAACCGATTATTCTCTATGATTCAGCCAGTTTGGGTGCACAGCGTTACCGCGCTTTGGCTCAGGAGTTTTTGGGAACAGGAAAGGAGTCAACCGTTGTCTGAAGAAACCCACGTCACTCAGCGCAGGGCTTTGGGTAAGGGGCTGTCGGCTCTGATCCCTCATGACACGACCATCGGCACGGGGAGCGGGTCCCGCACAGGATCCGGCGGACACGAGATCGAGGTTTCTCAACTTCGTCCGAATCGTGTTCAACCGAGGCAACGCTTTGATGCCAAGGGTCTTGAAGAGCTCATTGAAAGTGTCCGGGCAAACGGGATCCTTCAGCCACTCTTGATTCAGAAGGTCAAAGACGAAGAGGGGTATGAAGTTATTGCCGGAGAAAGACGTTTGCGCGCGGCTCGTGCCGCAGGTCTTTCGCATGTGCCTTGTATTATTAAAGAGGTAGACGGTGACCAACGCCGGCTGCAGCTTTCGCTTATCGAGAATATTCACCGTCGCGACCTCAATGCCATTGAGTTGGGTTCTGCATACAAAAAGCTTCAGGATGAGTTCAATCTTTCCCAGGCCGAAGTCGCGGAAATCGTTGGGCAGGACCGTTCCACAGTGGCAAACCTGACCCGGCTTCTGCAGTTGCCGGAAGATTTGCAAACTGCCGTGACAACCGGGGCTCTGAGTATGGGGCATGCGCGCGCGCTGTTGGCTTGCGATTCCGCGTCTGAGCAGAGGAGAATTGCGCGGCTTGTGCTGGAAGAAGGTCTCACGGTGCGCCAGGTGGAAGATATGACGCAGGGCCGCGTGTCCGAGGATGAAAGTTTCAGTGAAACAGTTCCCAAGGCATCCGCAGCAGCGGGCCCGGCGGATCCGAATATTCGAGGGCTCGAACAGACTCTCCAGCAATCGCTGGGCACCAAAGTTATGCTCAAGCCCAAGGCCAACGGCAAGGGCCGGATCATCATTGAGTACTACAGTGCCGAAGACTGTGATCGTTTGATCCAGTTTTTGACGGCAGGGCAAAACGAATAAAAAAGACAGGGGAGATTAGAAGGCGTGATTGAACCCACACTTGTGATCATCAAACCGGACGGCCTGAGCAAGGCTCTAACCGGCAATATTCTCAGTCGTTTATCGGAATCAAAGCTGGAAATCGTTGCAGCCAAGATGGTGCGCGTTTCCAAGGAACTTGCAGAGCTACACTACCAGCATTTGAAAAACGAGCCCTTCTTTGAATCCGTAGTGCAGTACTTAAAAGGCGATCATCATGTGAAGAAGAAGGTTCTTGCCATGATTTACTGGGGTGAAAACGCGATTGCTCGCGTACGCGAGCTGGCTGGAGCGACCAATCCGGAGGAAGCGGACCCCCGCTCCATTCGCGGTTCTTACGGCCGGATAACCAGCCACGGTATTTATGAAAACGTATTACACGCTTCCAGTTGTACTGAAGATGTGGAGCGGGAAATCAAGCTCTGGTTCAATCCAAACGATATCATTCTGGACTTATATCCCACGAAGTTAATAACGGAGTCAGTAACCCAGAGAGTATGGGCCTAGGCTTATGATTAGATCCATGACGGGGTATGGCGAGGGCCGCGCAATTGCGAACGGCAGGGAAGTGGTGGTTGAAATGCGCTCGCTGAACCACCGCTACTTTGACCTTTCGTGCAGGCTGCCGCGCGAGTGGCCCGTGACAGAGGAGAAGATCCGCGCGTTGGTGCAGGGCAAAATCCGGCGCGGAAAGATCGTTCTCTTCCTGAGTTACAAAATACGTGATACACGCGACGCAAAGATCCAGATCAACGAAGACATCGCCTTGGATTATGTCAGGAAAATGCGGCGGCTGGCTAAGAAGCTCGGGATCAGTGACGAGTTGAGTGTGGAGCAAGTGGCTGCGCATCCGGAGATTGTGAGGGTCATTCAGCCGGAGGGTTTGGGTGAAGATGTGCCGTGGTTGCTTGTGAAACGGGCCGTGGACCAGGCAGTGATGCGCCTTGTCCAAAGCCGGACGCGCGAAGGCAAAGCCTTGCGCAGCGAGCTCTCCTCCCAGCTTCGCCGGGTCGATGAGGGTTTGACCAAGATCCGGACGCGGTTACCCGAGGTGCTGGAGTATCACCGCAAGCGTTTGCAGGGATTGTCCCGGGAACTTTTGGGCAGCAAAAACGGGCAAATCGACAAGGTCCGGTTAGACACGGAAATCTTTGGATATGCCCGCAGCACGGATGTTCGAGAGGAACTTGTGCGCGCCAAAACCCATATCAAGCATATGAGGACCCTGATTGCTCAGGTCAACAAGAACAAATCGGTTGGTAAGGAGTTGGATTTTACGGCGCAGGAGATGCACCGTGAAGTGAACACAATTGGGCAGAAGTCATCGGACTCTACCATTAGCCGGGCGGTTATTGGCATGAAAGCTGCGGTTGAAAGAATCCGCGAGCAAGTTCAAAACGTCGAGTGAACGTGCGTCGTCATCGAACACTGAGCAAAGGAGTGGTCCGGGGACCTCTCCTTATTGTTCTCTCAGGACCTTCGGGCACCGGCAAGACTACCTTGGCCAGGCGATTGTGCCGCCAGAATGCCAATGTGGTTCAGTCGGTTTCTGTGACTACGCGCGCGCCAAAAAAGGGTGAACGCAACGGCAGGGACTACTGTTTTGTCAGCGTGGAAGAGTTCCGGCGTCTCAAGAAGAAGAAAGCTCTGTTGGAATCAGCTCGCGTGTTTAGACAGTACTACGGAACCCCGGGTGATCAGATTCTCAAGCACCATCGCAACGGGAAGGACGTGCTGGTAGCGATTGACGTGCAGGGAGCTGCGCAAATCCGCAGGCGTTGTCCGGAGAGCATCCATGTGTTTCTGGCCCCGCCGTCGGTGAGCGTGCTGCGGGAACGCCTGGCAAGGCGCAGCCGTGATACTGCGGATGAAATGAGTTTGCGGTTGGAAGTGGCCAAAGAAGAGTTGAGCCGGATGGCCGAATACGATTATGTGGTTGTGAATGATCAACTTAGCGTTGCCGTTGCGAAGCTGCGCAGTATTGTGATAGCCGAACGGTGCAGGGTGAAAGGATAACTCATGTCATATCTGCCGATCGATGAATTGATGGACAAGATGGGGAGTGCCTACAAGATGGTGATCTTGGCTTCCAGGCGTGTGAGCGCGCTTGGTTCGGGCGCTCCGCCGCTTGTGGAATCCAAGGGCAAGAAGTCCAGCGTCGTGGTCATAGAAGAGATCTTGCAGGATAAGATTATGTGGGAAGGGACAGAGATAAAAGAATGACAGCCTCCCAAGGTCCCGCGGTTCTTTTGGGAATCACGGGGACCATCGCCAGCTTCCGCAGTCCGGAAATCGTGAAAGCTTTGGTGCAGGCAGGGTATCGTGTTCCTGTGATTCTGACTTCCTCGGGATCACAGTTTGTTACACCGCTATCCCTGCGGACTTTTAGCGGGGAACCGGTTTACACCGACTTGTGGGAATCCCAAGCGGGCGAGGACCCTCTGCATATTACGCTGGCCGGCTCCGCCGATCTTATTTTGGTGGCTCCTTGTACCGCCAACATATTGGGCAGGGTAGCCAACGGGATCTGTGACGATCTCTTGACTTGTGTGATTTTTGCGTCTCAGGCCCCTGTGCTTTTTGCTCCGGCTATGAATGTGCATATGTGGGAGCATCCGGCTGTAAAGCGGAATGTTGCAGTGCTCAAGGAGTGGGGGTATCGCTTTGTCGGGCCGGTCGAAGGGGATTTGGCCTGCAAGACATATGGCGTGGGCCATGTGGCGCCGCTCAAAGAAATCCTCGCACAGGTCGATACGTGTCTACCAAAAATCAACACTTAGTTGTCACGGCGGGGCCTACCCGTGAAGCCCTGGATCCGGTGCGCTTCCTGTCCAATCAGTCCAGCGGTACCTTTGGCTATGAGATTGCCCGGGTCGCCGTGCGCCGGGGTCACACAGTCACTTTAATCAGCGGTCCCACGGCGCTCAAGCCTCCTGCCGGGGTTGAGTTTATTCCCGTGATCACCGCGCGGCAAATGGGGGAGGCCATCCATACCCACTTTGCCCGGGCCCAGGCACTGATTATGGCGGCCGCGGTTGCAGATTATCGACCCAAGAAGTTAAATATCTCTAAGATAAAGAAAACAAAGGGGTTGGATAAGGAAGGGGGGTGGGCCCTGGAGCTTGTTCCCAATCCGGATCTAGTGGCTGAGGCCTCGTCCAAGCGGCGGCCGGGCCAAATTGTCGTCGGTTTTTCGCTGGATAGCCGGGCTCAGTGGATTGCGGAGGCCAAGAGAAAGCTGCGGGAGAAGGGGTTGGATCTTATGGTGGCCTGTCGTTTGGAAGAAGGGAAGGGGCCTTTTGGTGACGCTCCTCTGAGCGTGGCCTTTGTGGTGCCCGGGGACGTTACTCCGGAGATCCATCGGGGGGAGAAGCCTGCCTTGGCCCGGCAGCTTCTTGACAAGCTTAAGCCCCTATGCTAACCTCGAAAGACTTAGCGCCCATGGAGTTATGACAATTGTTCCTATTTCATAGACAGCGAAAAGGCTTTACACTCATTGAGCTTCTCACTGTCATTGCGATCATTGGCATTTTATTTACGTTCCTGACCTCTGGAATCCAGACCGCGCGTCGGAAGGCAGCGCAAGCAAAGTGCGCCAGCAATCTGCGGAATATTGTCGTGGGTTGCCAAATGTATGCATCCGATCATAACGAGCGCTTTCCCAAGAGCCTGGATGACCTTTACCCAGATTACGTGGATAATCTCGAAGTCTTTATGTGTCCGGGCTCCGGCAGCGAAGCGCCTGCATCTGCGTCTTCGGGCGACTACACTTATGTGAGCGGACTGACCACTTCGGATCCTTCCACAACAATTATTGCGCACGATAACCCGGACAATCATCGTGGCCGAGGCGGGAATGTGGCCGCGGTTGGGGGGGATGTGCGTTGGCAACCGGGCTCAGGCGGCTCTTGGTCGCCGTCACTAGATTGATGGTGCAGGTACGCTCCCAAGCACTTAGATTCGTCTAAGTGCGTTTATTTTTGGCACATTGTCTGGGAGTCCTGAGTATAGGTTTTGGCGCGGTAGCCAAGGGGTAAGGCAGCGGTCTGCAAAACCGCTATTCGTCGGTTCGAGTCCGACCCGCGCCTCCAAGTGACGCGTTCGTGTCAAATTCCGCCGGTGATGATTAGCTCTGCGGTTGGTAAGTCACGACGTCATTTTGGCCGGGATGGCGAAATTGGCAGACGCACGGGACTTAAAATCCCGGGTCCGAAAGGACGTGCCGGTTCAAGTCCGGCTCCCGGCATATACGCGGTGATAGATCGGTGCGTCCTCCGGCTTTGCAGCCGTTGAGGGAGTAAGGTACGTTGACAGGCTTTGGGCGGTTAGCTCAGGTGGCTAGAGCGCTACGTTGACATCGTAGAGGTCACAGGTTCAAGCCCTGTACCGCCCACCATTTTGTGGGTGCGGCGGACACCCCGGTTAACCATTAAATGCGCGAATGAGCCTCTTACACGAGTAGATTCCTCCACCATAAATCGTGGTGGACGGGAATGACAAAGTTGACAATGACTACAAAACAAAGAACAGACGGAAGCAAGAGCAGCGAATTACAGGCAAGCGATCCGCTGTATGCGTTGCGGCATAGCGCCAGCCATGTGATGGCTCAGGCCATCCGCCGTCTATGGCCGGAAACAAAGTTGGCCATTGGCCCTCCGATTGAAAACGGTTTTTACTACGATATTGATTGCCCTGAGCAGTTGACGGACGAACATTTGGCCCGGATAGAATCCGAGATGGGCAAAATTGTGGCAGAGGCTCATGAGTTCAAGCGTTCGTCCATGCCCAAGGCTGAGGCGCTCCGGCTCTTTGAGGAAAAGGGAGAGCATTTTAAGGCAGAGATTATCCGGGGTATTCCGGATGAGCAGGTCTCCATTTTTACGGATGGGGATTTCAGCGATCTCTGCGACGGCCCTCATACGGCAAACACCTCGGATATTAAGGCCTTTAAGCTCTTGAGTGTGGCCGGCGCATACTGGCGCGGCATAGAAACCAATCCGATGCTGCAGCGCATTTACGGCACGGCCTGGGACAGCCAAGAAGCTCAGGAGGCTTATTTGGAAGCCCTTGAAGAGGCCCGGCGCCGGGATCACCGCAAGCTCGGGACCCAGCTGGATCTATGGAGTATCCAGGAAGAGGCCGGGCCGGGAATGGTGTTTTTTCATCCCAAGGGTGCGCAACTGCGATGGATTATCGAAGATTTTCTGAAGAAAGAGCACCTGCTTCGGGGATACAGTCCTTTAGTTACGCCGCATTTGTTGCGGGCCGATATCTGGCGCCAGTCCGGGCACTACGACTACTATAAGGAGAATATGTATATCCTTGAGGCGGACGGTGTTGAATATGCGGTCAAACCGATGAACTGCCCAGGGCATATTAAGGTGTACCAAACATCAGTTCGAAGTTGGCGGGATCTGCCGGTACGTTTCTTTGAGCTCGGGAATGTGCACCGCAATGAGAAATCAGGCGTGTTGCACGGGCTCCTGAGGGTTCGCGGTTTTACCCAGGATGACGCACATATTTTTTGTTTGCCTGAGCAGCTTGTCGACGAGATTGTCGGTGCGATTGATTTTATGCGTCACATTATGCAGACCTTCGGGTTTGAAGGTTTCGAAGTAGAGCTCAGCACCCGGCCGGAGAAGTCCATCGGTGAGGATGCCCAGTGGGAATTGGCAGAGGAGGGTCTCAAGGAGGCGCTCAACCGAAGCGGAATGGACTACGAGGTCCAGGAAGGCGAAGGCGCTTTCTACGGGCCGAAGATTGATATTAAGATAAAGGATGCACTGGGACGGTCCTGGCAATGCGCGACGATTCAGTGCGATTATTTTCTCCCCGAACGCTTTGACGTTAGCTATGTTGGGAAGGACGGTCAGAAACATCAGCCGATTATGGTGCACCGGGCGCTCCTGGGAAGTATGGAGCGCTTTATGGGCACCCTGGTGGAGCACTATGGCGGGGCATTCCCCGTGTGGCTGGCTCCGGTGCAGGCCGTTGTGATCCCTATTAGTGATGATCAACTTGTTGCAGCACAAGAGGTTACAGATAAATTGAGGGCTGCTGGAGTTCGCGTGGAGCTGGACTCGCGTTCGGAGAAGATGCAAAATAAGATCCGTCTTGCTGAAACCCAGAAGATCCCCTTTATGCTTGTTTTGGGTAAGAGAGAAGTGGAAGCGGGCACCGTATCGGTGCGTGCGCGTCGAGATATAGAGGTCCCGGAGCTGGAAAATCCAGTTTTGTCCGATGTCTTTATCGAACAAGTAAAAAGACTCGAGCAGCTGCGGGGCTAAACAAGGGCGGCTTTGTGCCGCTACGGGAGGAGTGCCATACCACCGAAATTAAGAGTCAATGAGAGAATTCGAGTTCCAGAAGTTAGACTGATTGGCGCTGAAGGCGAGCAGCTTGGGGTGGTGCAGGTTAAGGATGCTCAGAAGGCGGCGCGAGACGCAGATTTGGATCTTGTGGAAGTTGCTCCAACGGCTCAACCTCCCGTATGTCGCATCATGGACTTCCATAAGTATGTCTATGATCAGACAAAGAAGACCAAGGAACAGAAGAAGAAGCAGCATCAACATCAACTGAAGGAGATTCAGATTAAGCCGAAGATCGGCGAGCATGATCTCCAGACGAAGGTCGGACACCTAAGACGTTTTTTGCTTCACGGGGATAAGGCAAAGGTCACTCTCATTTTTAGAGGAAGAGAGATGTCTCACCCTGAACTGGGACGCATTGTCTTGGATCGAGTAGCGGAGGAGCTGAAAGATGTGGCTCAAATTGAAAAGCCGCCTTCCTCCGAAGGACGCCTGATGGTGATGTATTTAGCTCCGAAATCAACAGGGATCCGAGGCTCTGAGTCCTCGGAAGATGGAAAGAAGGACAGTCATGCCGAAGCTGAAGACTCGTAAGGGCGTTGCCAAGCGATTCAAGATCACCGGGACGGGCAAGGTTGTGCGCCGCAAGGGCGGTTCCAGCCACCTAATGACGGGCAAGAGCGCAAAGACGCGCCGCAAGCTGCGTCAGTCCCAGATTGTGCGTAATGAGACCTATTCCAAAGCTCTCAAGCACGCGATGCCGTACGCCTAAATCAAATTGTTGAAGGAGACCCGAGCTGCCCTTGTCGCGGAGACACGGGCCGGTTCAAAGGTTCTGGGGCTCATCCAGAGTGGATCGAAAATTCTTGCGGTTCGCCTGATCAAAAGAGAGGTTTCTTATGCCACGCACAACCGCGGTACCGGCTTCCAGGCAACGCCGTAACCGCATTCTTAAAGCTGTTAAAGGCCAGTTTGGCGGCCGGAGCAAATTGATCCGCACCGCCTCCGAAGTGTTGCGGAGGTCGTTGGCCTATCAGACACGCGATCGCCGGAACAAGAAGAGAGATTTTCGCAGACTTTGGATTACCCGTATCTCTGCCGCGTGCAGAGAAAATGGGATTGCCTACAGCCGTTTTATTGCCGGGCTCAAGGCCTCGGGAATTGAGCTGGACCGCAAGATCCTTGCGGACATTGCGGCTCGTGACCCGGAGACCTTTACGCAGGTTGTCAATGCGGCCAAAGAAGGATGCGGCGCTGAGACTGCTTCGGCTTAGGATTTCTTACGGCTCGGAAAGTGATTGACAATTAATGCGCGCTCATAGTCCCCAACGGATCATTGCATTGAGCTATCTGCTCGTCATGGCGTTGGGGACATTTCTTTTGAGAATGCCCTGGGCCAATGTGCACGGGGAAAAGCTCCCGTATATTGATGCCCTCTTTACCGCCACAAGCGCGCTGACGGTCACAGGCCTTACAGTGGTGGACACCGGGTCGTACTTCACCTTCTGGGGGCAGGTTGTCATTCTGGCTCTCATCCAGATGGGCGGGATCGGGATTATGGCCTTGGGCACGCTTTTCGGAATTTTATTGAAACGGCGGCTCTTCAACTACGACTCGGTGCTCATGGAACAGACCGGCGGTGAGCATATTGTGAGCATCCGTACGCTGCTGAAGCGGATCATTGTGATGGTGCTTGTTTTTGAGGCCTTGGGCACAGTGATGCTTATGTCCTATTGGGGGATTACGCGTGATCTTCCTCCGCAGACATTGTTCTGGGATTCGCTTTTTCACACGATTTCAGCCTTTTGCAATGCAGGTTTTGGGCTGTATTCGGACAGTTTGCAGCAGTGGTCCGGGGACTGGATCGTTAACCTGATTTTCGCAGGCTTGATTATTGCCGGGGGCATGGGCTTTCTCGTGCTCTGGGATTTGTCCCGTATCCGGCGATGGGATCAACTCTCTCCTACCAAGAAACGTTTTAGCCTGCAAACGCAGGTGGTCCTTACCGTTACGACTTGTCTGGTTTTTGGCGGCGCGGCCTTGATGTTGGCCTTTGAGTGGAATCACTCCTTGGCGGGAAAGAGTGTGCCGGAAAGAATTTTGTGTGCTCTCTTCGAATCAGTTTCAAGCCGTAGTGCGGGCTTCAGCACGATAGATAACAGCCATTTTAGTGCAGCCACGCTCTTTGTTCTGGTTTGTTTGATGTTTGTGGGCGCCGGTCCCGGGAGCTGCGCGGGAGGAATTAAAGTCACAACGCTCGGTATTCTGCACGCTTGGGTCATGGCAGCTATCAAAAACCGTCCTGGCATATTTTTGTTCAAGAAGACCATTCCGCAGGCTGTGTTCCAAAAGGCCGCCTTGGTCTTTGTGTTGAGCCTGACATGGATTTTGGTTGTCACCTTGTGCCTGTGCGCTTCGGAGCAGCATAGCGCCAACCAGGCAGGGTATTTCCTGAAGGCGTTGTTTAAAACCACTTCCGCATTTGGTACGGTAGGCCTGTGGCCGTCTGAAACAACCAATTTAAGTTCGATAGGCAGATTACTGCTCACCCTGACGATGTTTGTGGGTCGAATCGGGACCTTAACGGTGGTGTTGGCCATGGCCAACGACGAGCGCAGTGCGAACTACAAGTATCCGGTTGAAAGTATTATGATTGGGTAGGCAAGGGTAGCCAGGAGCAAAGAGAATGAGACAATTCGCGGTGATCGGGTTGGGGCGCTTTGGAGCAAGTGTGGCCAAGACATTGGCTCATCACGGGGCCCAGGTGATCGGTGTGGATCAGGATGAGGAAAAGATCCAGCAGGCCTCGGAGTATTTAGCCAATGCAGTGTGTGCGGACGCCACGGACATGAAGGCTCTCCGTGCAGTGGGCGTGGATGAAGTCGAAGTTGCGGTTGTCAGTGTGGGAGAGGACCTGGAGTCCAGTATCATGACCACCATTGTGCTGAAGGAATTAGGCATTCCGGAGATCATTGCCAAGGCCGTAACGGGTGTGCACGGGCGTGTGCTCAAGAAGGTCGGAGCCAGCCGGATTGTCTCTCCCGAAAAGGAAATGGGGATTCGTGTCGCCACATCCTTGATCTCCCCGGAAGTTGTTGAGTACATCAACCTTTCCAAGGATCATGCTATCTACGAGCTGCATCCGCCGCCGGAATTCCTGGGAAAATCCTTAAAGGAGCTGGATGTGCGGGCCAAGTTTGGGCTCAATGTAATCGCTATCAAGAAGCCCGGAGAAAATGACGAAGACAGCGAACTCGAGGTTTCTCCGTCAGCCAAGGCGATTGTCGAAAAAGGAAGTGTGCTGGTGGTTCTCGGCGCCCAAGAGAGTATTGAAAGGCTCAGGCAACAGTACAGTACGGAGAAAGGTTAATGGCGAACGGGCTTCTCGGTAGACTCCAGCAAATTCGAAGCGATCTCCAGGCGCGCTTGGTGAATGTGGACAGCGCAGAGGCTGCCGAGGCAATTCGCGTTGAATATTTGGGCAAAAAGGGCGCTCTCCAGGAAGTGCTCCGGGGTATGGGAGCTTTGTCTGCAGAGGAACGTCCGGTCGTGGGCAAAGAGGCCAATATGGTCAAGGAATGGCTCTCAGAGTCCTTGAGCAGGCTTACATTCCAGCCGCAGCAGCACAGGAAGTCTGATCGCTGGATTGATCTCACAGCCCCTGGGACTTCTGTGCCCATGGGGCATGAGCACCCGATACGTAAGATGATGCAGGAGATCAACGGGATTTTTGAGCGAATGGGGTTTTGGGCGGCAGACGGCCCCGAAGTGGAGACTGAGTACTACAATTTCGAAGCGCTCAATATCCCTGCCGACCACCCTTCCAGAGACGGTTTCGATACTTTTTATCTTTCCAGCGGGCAGCGCCTTTTGCGCAGCCACACATCTTCCGCGCAGATCCGCGTGATGGAAAAGCATGAGCCGCCGCTGCGCGTGCTTTCCCCGGGGCGTGTTTACCGGCCGGATGCCGTGGACGCGAGCCACTCCTTTTCTTTTCATCAAGTCGAAGGTTTTATGGTGGATCGCCAAGTAAGTTTTGCTGATCTTAAGGGGACGCTTAGCGCTTTTGCACAAGAACTTTTCGGACCTAAAACACGGACACGCTTCCGGCCCCACTTTTTCCCCTTTACCGAACCGAGCGTGGAAATGGATTTTTATTGGAAAAACGGCTGGCTGGAGATTCTCGGAGCGGGCATGATTCACCCCAATGTGTTGCGGGCGGTTCAGTATGATACAGACGAGTGGCAAGGCTTTGCCTTTGGCATGGGAGTCGAGCGTTTGGCTATGATTAAATATGGCATTGACGATATCCGTCTGTTCAGTGAAAACGATCTGCGTTTTTTGGAGCAATTCTAAATGAAAGTCAGCATTGAATGGTTGCGTGATTACGCGACCTTGGACATGTCCTTGCCGCGGCTTGTGGAACGGCTGACGATGGTGGGATTGGAAGTCGTGCGCCAGGAGAAAAAGGGCAAGGACACGGTTCTGGACATCGAGGTGACACCCAATCGTCCGGATTGCCTGGGACTGATCGGTATTGCGCGCGAGGTTGCGGCTTTTAGCGGAAAGCCCCTCAAGTTGCCAAAGAATATCTTGTCGCGTCCCAAAGGGGGAATAAGAGGGGCTCAGTCCAAGAAGAAGATCAATGTGCGACTGGAGGATTTGCACGGGTGTTCGCGATATTCCGCGCGCGTGATGTCCCATATCGAGATCAAAGCCTCTCCGGCCTGGATGTCGCGCCGTCTGGAAGCGGTAGGCATTCGGTCGATCAACAACGTGGTGGATATCAGTAACTATGTGCTTATGGAATACGGGCAGCCCCTTCACTGCTTTGATTTGTCCAAACTCAAGGGATCGCAGATTGTCGTGCGCCGCGCGCGTGCCGGGGAAAAGATTGTGACCATTGATGAAAAGGAGAGGGAACTCGACGCGAGCATTTTGGTGATCGCCAACGAGAGGTCTCCTGTGGCTATTGCCGGGATTATGGGTGGCCTGGATTCCGAAATTTCGGCTTCTACCACGGATATCTTGATTGAAAGTGCGCACTTTGATCCGGTTGTGATTCGGCGGGCTTCCCGTGCTCTGGGGTTATCCAGTGATTCCTCCTATCGCTTCGAACGCGGTGTGGATGTGGAAAATGTAACGGAGGCTTCGGATCGGGCCGCATTCCTGATTACCGAACTAGCCGGCGGGCAGGTCGAGGGCGATGTGGTGGATGTGGGTGCAAAGCGAAGGCCCCGTGACCGGATCACTTTGCGTATGCGCCAACTGCATTCTCTGCTGGGAACCGAGATCCCCGGCGGGCAGGTCAAGCGGATTCTCAGTTCTCTGGGGTGTGCGGTGGCTGCCGCCAGCACCGTGACCACGCGTTTTGTCGTCAATACACCCTCTCACCGGCCCGACCTCAAAGGGGAACATGATTTGATTGAAGAAGTCGCGCGAGTATGGGGGTATGACCGCATACCAACAAGACTTCCTTATGCCAGTATTGAGTTCGGCGCACATGAGGACAAGGGAGGCACTGTGCCGGGCGCGATTAGAGCGGCATTATTGGCCGGTGGTGTCAATGAAGTAATAACCCATTCTTTGGTGAGCCGGGAGGCTTTGGAAAAAACAGCCGTGGACGTTGAACTCGTGCCGGATTTGCGCAATCCCCTGAGCTCAGAGCAGGAATATATGCGCCCCTGGCTCTTGACCGGTCTGTTAAAGGTGATTCAACATAATTCGGCGCGGCGGGCGGAACTGGTGCAAATTTTTGAGGAGGGTAAGGTCTATTCGCGTTCGGGAAAACGGGGCATTAACATTAAGGAAGCTCCGGCTGTGGGGATGGCTCTCAGCGGCAGTGCGCCGACCACGTGGCGCTATTCTCCGAGGCCTGTGGACTATCACGATCTCCGGGGGCATGTGGACAAGGCCGTGGCGCATGCTCAGTTGCCGGCCTTGGAATACCAAGCGCAAGCGCTGTCTTGGCTCGCAGAAGAGTGCTCTGCGAAGCTTTTTCTGAATAGCAAGGAAGTCGGGTGGATAGGCAAGCTGTCACCGAAAATTCTCCAGGCATGGGACTTGACTGCGGATGTGTGGGCCGCGGAAATCCTTTTGGACCCGCTCAAAGCCCAGGTGCAGAAAGAACATCGGTACCAGCCTGTCCCGCGTTTTCCAACCGTGGTGAGAGATGTGGACGCAGTGGTCCCGGAAGAGACGCCCGCAGCTGCAGTCGAAGCCGTGATCCGCTCAGCGGCGGGAGAGTTGTTGGAGTCTGTGACCCTCTTTGATGTCTACCGTGGCAAGTCAATCCCTTCAGACCGGAAAAGCATGACCTTTTCCATGCGCTTCCTGTCCCATGACCGCACCCTGACCGAGGCCGATGTCGAACCTGCTTGCGCGTCTGTGCATGAGGCTTTAAGGCAGGAGCTTGGGGCAGAGATTCGCGGCGCTCAAGAGCTTCACTCATAAGCAGGTTTTATATTTTTGCACGGTCCTTGTCCGCCATCCGGTGCATGCTATAATTGCTGTATAGAAAATCCCTGCCGTGCCCGTGTTGGTCGGCGTGTTTTGAGCCAACAAAACACATAACGGGAGTTCGATTCGGGTGTGGACGTAAACCCGCAAGGGCAACGGAAAATACCTGATAGAACACCCCTCTGAACCAAACGGTTCAGAAGGCGCCTGCCATACGACAATGGCGGGGATTTTTTATGCCCACTCATTTCAGGGACGGTCCTCAATTACCCGCAGTCCTTCAATGAGTTACATAAGGGTCGTCCCCTAATCAGAAGATTACTTGAGTTTCGATGAATGGGGACGACCCTTACTTAACCTTCGTTGTTCCAAGAGGATGGCGAGAACCGTCCCTAAAGGGTAGAATCTAGGGGCTATGGCGCGCCCCGAATCCTCCTCCAGCGCAGATCTCTTTGAAGTCGAAGCCCAGACCCGGCAGAAGGCGCTGCCTTTAGCGGTGCGCATGCGTCCGCAAAGCATGGAAGAGTTTGTGGGCCAGCAGCATTTGCTGGGGCCGGGTAAGCTCCTCAGACGGGCAATCGACGCAGACCGCATTGCTTCACTCATCCTTTACGGCCCCCCGGGCACCGGCAAGGCCACACTGGCTCACCTGATTGCAGCTAGCACGCAGGCCCATGTGGACCGGATCAATGCCACGACCTCCAATGTGGCGGAGCTGCGCCAGCGCGTGCAAGAAGCGCAACAGCGCCAGAAGCTCTCCGGGCACCGCACCTTGCTCTTCATTGATGAAATCCACCGCTTCAATAAGGCCCAGCAAGATGTGCTCATGCCTCAT
Source organism: Candidatus Omnitrophota bacterium (assembly GCA_016929445.1). Classification (NCBI taxonomy): domain Bacteria; kingdom Pseudomonadati; phylum Candidatus Omnitrophota; species Candidatus Omnitrophota bacterium. The sequence goes on along the minus strand of JAFGIU010000100.1, from coordinate 20,193 downwards.
GTGGAAGAGGCCAACCCCATCCTCATTGGGGCCACGACACACAACCCGTTTTTTACTTTGGCATCGGCACTGTTGTCTCGCTCACTGGTTTTTGAGCTGGAACCTTTGAATGAAGAGGATGTGGTGAAGCTGCTCCGCCGTGCGGTCGCGGATTCCCAACGCGGTCTGGGTTCGATACCGTTGGATGTGGACGATGACGCATTCCGGCATCTGGCGAAGGTTTGCGACGGAGATGCGCGCCGTGCCTTGGGCGCCTTGGAATTGGGTGCGCTGACCACCCAACCTAATGAGAACGGGCGTATTGTGTTTGACCGGGATGTGGCTGCGGAATCCATTCAGAAGAAAGCCGTGGTTTACGACGCTGACGGAGACGCCCATTACGATGCGGCCTCGGCCTTTATCAAATCCATGCGCGGCTCCGACCCCGACGCAGCTCTTTACTGGATGGCCAAGATGCTTTACGCGGGAGAGGACCCGCGTTTTGTGGCGAGGCGGATGGTCATTTGTGCGGCCGAAGATGTGGGTAATGCCGACCCGCAGGCCTTGGTTTTGGCCAGCGCCGCCATGCAGGTCTCAGAGTTCGTAGGAATGCCCGAGGCGCGTATCCCGTTGGCGCAGGCCGCGGTCTATATTGCGTGTGCGCCCAAGTCTAATGCGGCTTATTTGGGAATAGACGCTGCTCTCAAGGACGTGAAAGAGGGGAGAACTCTGGAGGTCCCCCCCCACCTCAAGGATGCCAGCTATAAGTCTGCCAAGAAGTTAGGGCATGGCCAGGGGTACAAGTACGCCCACAATTATGAAGGCCACCACGTGGATCAGGACTATCTTCCCGTGGACAAGACCTACTACCAACCCACCTCCCAGGGCTTCGAGGCCCGCATTAAAGAGCGCTTGGAGCGACTCAAGAAGCCCCGAACGGGTCAGTCCTGAGCATAAATCAACTTATTGAATGTTGTGTAACACGTGGATAAGTTGTTCGGGGGTGGTACACTCTGCCCCATGCGGCTTTGTCCGTCTTTTCCGATGCGAATGCAACAGTTCCACCATGTAGGTCAAGGGGGACGGACCTCACCGAACTTACTGGTGGGTATGGGGTTGGCAAGAACCGTCCCTGAGGTGTGCCAAGATGGCGTCTGCGGCGCGGGTGTAAGCGCCGGGTTTGCCCAGGCTGGATTTGATCTTGGCGAGTTCATTTTGCATCTGAGCCATTCTCTGGGAATCTTTCAGCAGCTCCACAGCCTTTTGAGCCAGGGACTCCCCGGACAAATTCTTTTGCAGAAGCTCCGGCACAATCTGTTTGCCTGCCAGGATATTGGCCATGGAAGCATACTCCACTTTGACCCAAGGCCGGATCAGCATCCAATTGAGTGCACCGGTCTTGTACACAACGATCATGGGTTTTTCAAGCGCGGCTGTTTCCATGGTGGCAGTGCCGGAGCAAGTCAGGACCAGGTCGGCTGCCGCAATACAGGCCTGAGCCTTACCCACCACTGCTTTGATGGGAAGACCTTCGAGTCCTTTGAAAAGAGAGGGCTCCAGCCCCGAGGCTTGCGCCAGCAAGAACTGAGGAGAGGGTTCCAGCTCCTTGGAGATTCGCCGGGCCGCTTGCTTCATAATGGGCAGCAAAGCCTGCACCTCGGAACGCCGGGACCCGGGCAACAAAGCCAGAGTGCGGCGGCTTGGGTCCAATCCCAGGCTTGAAAGAAAAGCCTCCTTGGATTGAACCGGAGGCGCGGCGCCTACCAAAGGGTGCCCGGCCCACTTTACGGGAACACCGTGTTCCTGATAGAGCTTCTCTTCAAAAGGAAAGAACACAATCATAAGATCCACAAGTTCTTTGATTGTGCGAATGCGTCCCGTACGCCAGGCCCAAACCTGCGGACTAATAAAGTAGAAGACCGGAATGCCGAGTTTCTTGAGATAGGGGGCAAGGCGCAGGTTAAAGCCGGAATAGTCCACGAGGATCGCCGCAGCCGGGGGTTGTGTCCTGCAACGCGCGACAATGCGGTTTTGCACGTCCTTGAAGTGCGGCAGCTTACTCAGAATGCCCGCAAAGCCCATCACCGTCATGGTCTTGACCGGCTCTTCCAGATCCATGCCTGCGGCTTGCAGGTTCTCGCCACCCACACCCCAAGCCTTTGTGTTCGGTTCGCGCTTTTTGAGGGCTTGCAGGAGATGCCCGGCGTGTAAATCACCGGAGGCTTCGCCTGTGACGATTAAGTAGCTATAGGACATATTCTCCGGGATATCAGGGGACATATCTCCTCCGGAGATGTGTCCCCTAATGGTAGTTAGAGTCGTTGCCTTCGAATCCTGGTTTGAATTTGAAGCGCGATACTCAAAGCCTCGCGCGCCTGCCGCGCCGAGGTTAATCCGCAAGCGCTCCGGCGAATACAATCAATAAATTCCCCGAGCTCTTTGGCCAGAGGTTCTTCCCTCTTAATAGGCAGTTGGCTGCGCACGATTTGTCCTTTGGAGACCCGGTACACCAGCGCGTCCTGCTGTGCGTAGTCTAAGGAAATGTAGGCATCTGTCTGGAAGATCCGGATCTTGCGGGTCGCCGTATCGCTGATGCGGCTGGCCGTCAGGTTTGCGGTGGCCCCGTTGCGGAATTCCAAACGCACATTGGCGATGTCCTCCTGAGCCGAAATCACGCTGAGCCCTGCAGCCCGGATGGCGTTGACCGGGGACTCCACCAGGCCCAGCACAATATCAATATCGTGGATCATCAAATCCAAGACGACACCCACCTCGGTGCCGCGCACATTAAAGGGCGCAAGCCTGTGGCATTCGATAAAGCGCGGGTGCTTGGCCACCTTGCGAAAGGCCTGCACAGCGGAATTGAAGCGCTCCACATGCCCCACCTGCAGCAGGCGCCGTTTGCTCCGGGCCAGTTTAAGCAGCTCATCGGCCTGGGAGAGCCGTTGCGTGATGGGCTTTTCCACCAGCACATGAATCCCGTGTTCCAAACAGACTTTGGCAATGCGGTAATGGTGTTGTGTGGGCACGGCAACACTGACCGCGTCTACATACCCCAGCATTTTGTGGTATTGGGTGAAGGCTGCGCAGGAGTATTTCTTTGCAGCCTCTTCAGCGCGCGCGGAATCCGCATCGCAAACCGCAACAAGCTCCGCACCGGGGAGTTCCGAGTAAATACGCGTGTGAATTGAGCCCAGGTGGCCAATGCCGATAACCCCGACGCGGATTTTGTGAGAGCGTTTTGCCATGGGCCAGATTCTAGCAAAGGGGCCGGAAAAGGGCTACCATATTAGCTCGTATGAAACTTTACTTACGTATCCTCAGATTCCTGCGGCCTCACGCAGGACTTTTCGTATTGGCCACCGGCGTGATGCTGGCCTCGGCCATCTTTGATGTGGCGAGCCTCGGAACCATCATTCCGTCTGTGGACCGCGTGTTTTCCGGCAAGCCCGTGGTGCTTCCTGCCGCAGTGGTGGTTCCCGCATGGGTGGATGCCCTGGTCGCCCGCATCAACAGCATGTCCCCCGTGGAGCTCCTGGACGGGTTGATTGTGCTGTGGGCCTTTCTGTTCGGCGGCAAAGCCGTAATGATTTTCCTGCAGACATACCTCATGGCGGTATTGGGGCAGTTGGTGGTGCGCGATATCCGCAGCGAGCTTTACGAACGGATGATGAACTTGTCCATGGGCTTTTTCGACCGATCCAAAGCCGGCATCCTGATTTCCCGGGTGCTCAATGACACGGGTATGGTCCAGAACTCCATTACCCAAGCTTTGGCGGACATGTTTTATCAGTTTTTCCTGCTCATTGGCTATGCGAGTACGGCTGTCGTTGTGGCCTATAGTTTTGGGATTCCGCTCACGATTATTGTGGCCATGGCCGTGACTTTGCCCCTGGTGGTCTATCCGATTCTGCGTCTGGGGAAACGCCTGCGCAAAATCAGCTATCGTTCCCAGGCCGCCATTGCGGATATCAGTTCTCATCTGATGGAGACGCTTTCGGGCGTACGCGTAATCAAGGCCTCCAATATGGTGGACACCGAAGCAGAACGCTTCCGCAATCTCAACCAGGCCCACTTCAAGATTATGCGCAGCGGCTTCAAGCGATTCGGCGCGGTGGCTCCGCTCAGCGAGGTCATGGGTGTTATCTGCGTCATTATCGTGATGTGGTTTATCGGAAGGCGCGTGGCCATGGGAGAGTTGTCCCTGGGCGCCTTTATCGCCTTTTTGGGCGCGCTCTTGGCAACCATCAGGCCCTTCAGGAAACTGAGCTCCGTGCATGCTGTGGTCCAACAGGCCATGGCTGCCGCGGAACGGATTTTTGAAATCATAGATGAGCCTTCCGTGGAAGAGGATCTGCCCGGAGCGCCGGACCTGCCGCGGATCAAACAGGGAATCCATTTTGAGGCCGTGCACTTTCGCTACGCGAGCAGCCGGGAGCCCGTGCTTGCGGGCCTGGATCTCCAGGTTCCGGCAGGGTCGGTGACGGCCATTGTAGGCCCCAGCGGGAGCGGCAAGACCACGATCGTCAGTCTGCTCATGCGTTTTTATGAGCCCACTCAGGGCCGTATTACGATCGATGGTTGCGATATTGCGAAGCACACACGGCAGAGTCTGCGCGCGCAAACCGGGATTGTGACTCAGGAGCCTGTGCTCTTTCACGACACGGTGCGCGCCAATATTGCTTACGGGGCCGGGGAGGTTTCGGATGAGCAGGTGCGGCAGGCCGCAGCCCAGGCCTCGGCCCTGCAGTTCATTGAAGAGCTTCCGGAGGGCTTTAACACGGTGATCGGGGATCGGGGGCATCAGCTATCCGGCGGCCAGGCGCAGCGCCTGACCATTGCCCGGGCCCTGCTGCAGAACCCGCCGATCCTTATTCTGGACGAGGCCACCTCCCAGCTGGACTCCGAATCCGAACGGGCTGTGCAGCAAGCCATTGACCAACTCATGGAGGGCCGCACCGTTTTTGTGATTGCCCACCGCTTGGCTACCGTGCGCCGGGCATCGCAAATCGTTGTCCTGGAACAAGGTAGGATAGTCGGGCAGGGCAAGCACGAGGAGCTTCTCGCCCAGGGTGGCTTATATAAACTATTGTGCGAGATGCAGTTCGAGACATCCACGACCTCAGATTCCCCTTGATTCTCTCTCAGGGCGCTGCTATACTACCGCCTTTGTATCCCCGGGGCCTTGGAGGCTTCGGTTTTGGACTATTCACCGTTAAACCAGGCGCGTATGGCCTTCCTGCGAATCATCAAGGGGGCAGGATTACGGGTCTAGGAGGTTTGTTTTGGCTGCAAATGAATTGATCAAGCAATTGCTGGAGGCGGGCGTACACTTCGGCCACCAGAAAGGGCGCTGGAATCCGAAGATGCGTCCGTTTATCTTCGGCGAGCGCAAGGGAATTTACATCATTGACCTGCGGCGCACGGCAGTGTGCTTGCAGAAGGCCTGCGATTTTCTCGAAAACCTGGTCTCACAGGGCGAACACATCCTTTTTGTGGGGACCAAGCGCCAGGCCCAACCTATCATTGAAGAAGCCGCAAAGCGTTCGGGCATGTTCTATGTCAATACCCGCTGGCTGGGCGGCACTCTCACCAATTTCGAAACCATCCGCAAGCGTGTGAACCGTCTCAAAGAAATCCAGCGCATGAAGGAGGACGGGACGGTCAAGCTCCTCAAGAAGAAGGAAGTGGTGCAGCTCGACAAAGAGTTGGCTAAATTGCAGCGAAACCTCGGCGGTATTGCTGAAATGGACCGCCTTCCTTCCGCGGTCTTTGTGGTGGATTGCATGCGTGAGGACATTGCCGTGCGCGAAGCCAACAAGTTGGGGATTAGCGTGATAGCCATGCTGGACACCAACGCGGACCCGGATCCCATTGATTACCCCATTCCTGCCAATGACGATGCGATCCGTTCCATTCGTCTTGTGCTCGAAAAGCTGGTCGAGGCTGTGGAGAGGGGCCTCCAAGCCCGGCATGCCGTGAGGCGGGTGGTTGCAACCTCAGAGGCGGTCGGCACCGACGCTGGAGAATCTGCGGAATCCGAGAGTGAGTTGGCCTTAGCCGGCGCAAAGATCAAGGCTGCGCGGGCGCAGAAAGAAACCCCAGAGAATTCTTAATTTTAAGAGGAGAGACGTGATGACTGTAGGTGTTGATGCCATTCGGGACCTGCGCGAGCGGACAGGCGCAGGCATTGTGGAGTGCAAGAAAGCCTTATCTGAGTCCGGAGGCGATGTGGACGGCGCAATCACGGTTTTGCGCAAAAAGGGCGCAGCCATGGCCGGCAAGAAGGCCGGGCGCGAAGCCAAAGACGGTCTGGTCGGCGCGGCCATCAGCGCGGACGGCAAGACCGGGGCGCTTTTGGAGATCAACTGCGAGACGGACTTTGTGGCCCGTAACGAGCAGTTCCAGACCTTGGTGAAGCATTTGACCCAGGATGTGCTGGCCAAACAGCCGGGCGGCCTGGATGCTTTTTTGGCACAGAAGTTCAAGGACACGGATCTCACGGTTAAGGAGACAGTCGTGGAAGCCGTGGCCAAGATCGGAGAGAATATACAGGTGCGCCGGTTGGCTCTCTTGGCTTCCGAAGGGGATGGGGCCGTGACTTCGTATATCCACATGGGCGGAAAGATCGGGGTGCTCATCGAGGTTTCCGCTTCTCCTTCTGCGGCCACCGGAACAGAATCTTTTAAAACGCTCTCCAAGGATCTGACCATGCAGATTGCGGCGCGGCCGCCACAGTTTGTCAGACGCGAGGAAGTTCCCCAGGAGCTGCTGGATAAAGAAAAGGAAATCATCGAGGCGCAGATCGGGAACAAACCCGCCAATGTGCTCGATAAAATTATCAGCGGCAAGATTGAGAAGTTTTATTCGGATTCCTGCTTGGTGGATCAGCCCTTTGTCAAGGATGAAGGGCTGAAAATAAAGGATGTGGTTGCCGCGGTTGCCAAGGAAACAGGCGCTGAGATTGAGGTCCGGAGATTTGCGCGCTTCCAATTGGGTGAGGCTTAATCCCGTGTCTAAGTCAAAGTTATCCGGCAAGGTCAAACCCGCTTACAAGCGTGTTCTTCTGAAGATCAGCGGCGAATCCCTCCAGGGTGCGACTTTGGGAATCGATCCCAAGTCCGCTCAACTGGTGGCCAAGGAAATTAAAGGGGTTGTCGATCTCGGGGTGCAGGTCGCCTTGGTGATCGGGGGCGGAAATCTCGTGCGCGGTCATGAATTTGCTTCGGCCGGCATGGATCGCGGCACCGCAGATTACATGGGGATGCTGGCCACGGTGATCAACGGCCTGGCTCTGCAGGACGCCCTGGAAAAGGTGGGGATCCTCACCCGTGTTTTGACTGCAATTCAAATGCAGCAGCTCGCCGAGCCCTATATCCGCCGCAGAGCCCTCCGCCACTTGGAAAAGGGGCGTGTGGTGATCTTTGCCGGCGGTACGGGCAACCCGCACTTCAGCACCGATACGGCAGCTGCCCTCAGAGCTGTGGAGATCGGCGCAGAGGCCGTAATGAAGGGGACGCAGGTTGACGGCGTATACAGTGCGGACCCCAAGAAGGATAAGGCCGCCACGCGGTATTCCTCGCTGACCTACCTGGATGTTCTTCAAAAAGATTTGAGAATTATGGATGCTGCGGCCGTGTCGTTGTGCCGGGACAACCATTTGCCGATCATTGTCTTTGACAGAACGCGCGCCGGGAATTTTAAGCGTGTTGTTTCAGGTCAGAAGATCGGCACGATCGTCCATTAAAGAGAATCCGGCGGGCGCTCGCACCGCAGATTGTCATTGCGAACCATGCGAGACCGTCATTGCGAACGGAGTGAAGTAATCTTTACGGGACAAAGGTCACTTCTCCGCCATCAACCGTGGCGGATCGGGATGACGAGGGTGCTGAACACGCGGTGAACACCAGGAGGGCCGACTATGGCTGAAAAAGTTGTACTCCGGAGTGCTGAGGAAAAGATGAAGAAGGCCGTTGAATCGGTGATTCGCGAGTTCCACGGCGTGCGCACCGGAAGGGCCAGTGCCGAATTGGTGGACCACGTTGTGGTCGAGCATTACGGCGCTCAGATGAAAATGAATCAGTTAGCCACCATTACCGTCCCTGAGCCGAAGATGATCATGATCCAACCCTGGGATCAGTCGGCCACCAACTCAATCATGACAGCAATTCAAAAATCGGACCTGGGGATCATGCCGCAGAGTGACGGCAAGGTCGTCCGTTTAGGCATTCCGCAACTGACGCACGAGAGACGGGTTGAGCTGGACAAGGTGATCAAGCGTATGGCTGAGGATGGACGTGTTTCCGTCCGCGCGATCCGGCGCGATGCCAATGACGAGTTTAAGAAGCTGCACAAGGCCGGCACAATTACCGAAGACGAAGAACGCAAAGCCCACGAAGATGTGCAGAAGGTGACAGACAAGCATATCGAAAAGATTGACGCACTTCTTAAGGAAAAAGAGCAGGAGATTCTGGGGGCGTAGCTCAGTTGGCAGAGCACCGGCCTTTTAAGCCGTGGGTCGAAGGTTCGATTCCTTCCGCCCTCACCAAATCAAAACCAGGGACGGGTCTCGCTATCCCCTTGCTATCGCTGGTGTTACACGAGAACCGTCCCTAAAAGTCTATCATGCTGGATTTATCATTCATCCGTCAAAACCCTGAACAAGTCAAAGAAGGGCTTGCGCGCAAGCGAGTCGAGCTCGATCTCAATGCCCTCTTGGCTTTGGATGAGCAGCATCGCCAGATGCTGGTCGAAGTCGAGCAACTGCGGCATGAGCGCAAGAAGCTTAGTGAAGAGGTAGGGCAGCGTAAGCGGCAGGGCCATGACGCTGACGATCTCATGACCCAAAGCCGGGGCGTGGGCGAGCAGATCGCTAAGAAGGAAGAGGCTCTGGGTGAACTCGGTTCGCGCATTAAGAACGAACTGCTGAAAATTCCAAATATCCCCCACTCAGAAATTCCCACCGGCGGCGCCAGCGCCAATGAAGTGGCGCGCGAGTGGGGGGAGATCCCCTCTTTTGATTTTGAGCCCCAAGATCATGTCCAATTGGGTGAGGCCCTGGATATTTTGGATATGCCGCGGGCGGCCAAAATCAGCGGGTCGGGTTTTGTGTGTTACAAGGGCATGGGGGCCAGGCTGGAACGCGCCCTGATTTCCTTTATGCTGGATCTGCATTGCCGCGAACACGGCTATACGGAAATCTTTCCGCCGCTTCTGGTGAATACGGATTCCATGACCGGCACGGGCCAGCTTCCCAAGATGAAAGAGGACATGTACAAGGTTGAGGAAGAAGACCTGTATCTTATTCCGACGGCTGAAGTGCCTGTGACCAATCTGCACCGCGATGAGATTTTGGAAGAGGCCCAGCTTCCGGTCTATTACCACGCTTTCACTCCGTGCTTTCGCAGGGAGGCGGGCTCCTACGGGGCGCATGTGCGCGGGATGACACGGGTGCACCAGTTCAACAAGGTGGAGCTCGTCAAGTTTGTGAAGCCCGGTGAGTCCTACGCGGAACTTGAATCCCTGGTGGGTAACGCCGAGAAGGTGCTGGAGCTCCTGGGCCTGCCGTACCGCAGGGTGGTGCTTGCTTCAGGAGATCTAAGTTTTGCTGCGGCAAAATGTTACGATTTGGAAGCCTGGGCAGCCGGCTGTAAGCAATGGCTGGAGGTTTCCAGTTGTTCGAACTTTGAGGACTTCCAGGCGCGGCGCGCAGGCATACGCTTCAAGCCCGCGGGTGGCGGAAAACCGCGATTTGTGCACACGCTCAATGGGTCCGGTGTGGCTACCGCACGCACCTTGATCGCCCTGATTGAAAACTACCAGCAGGCGGACGGAACCATTCGTATTCCCGAAGTCCTACAGCCCTACCTGGACGGACTAACCGAGATCCAGCCCGCTGGCTAGCCGGGCTTTCTCCGCAGGGGCCATGCGCTTTTTGAGATGGCTTCTCGCTCTGTTCTTGCTTCCCACCTGTGGCCTCGCTGTTTTTGTTCTGGCCCTTGAGATTTCCTCCATTCGCCAGTTTCCGCCCAATGCCATTGCTTTCTTTTCCGGCATGCTTCTGTATTTTCTTTTGCACTTTGTGCTTCCCAAGGCCAACACAATATATGTGCTCGGGCATGAATTCACGCACGCGGTCATGACTTGGTTTTTTGGGGGGAGCGTCCGGAACTTCCGGATCTCGTCTCAAGGGGGCTCTGTCGAGACTTCTCTCAGCAATTTATGGGTGAACCTCGGGCCCTATCTCCTGCCCATCTATTTGATGGCTGCGGGATTGGTCTATTGGGCTGCGGTGGTGTGCTTTGAGGTGGAGTGGTTGCGCTGGCCTTTGCTCGGACTCATGGGTGCCGGCGCGGCCTTTCATCTGCTGATGACACTCAATGTGCTGGCCGTTGAGCAGCAGGACCTGAAAGATACGGGTTATTTTATCGGCATGGTGCTGATCCTCCTGGTCAATCTGACCTGGGTGGCCTGGGTCTTGGGGTGGATTTTCGGACTGCCGATAGCGCAAGGGTTTATCCAGGGTGCCTGGGGGCGCACGGTGCAGTTCTGGACCTGGATCGGGGAGTCCTTGGGCGAGGGTTGGTAGATAGGGGGGGGCTGTGCTAATGTATTAGCTTTCAGCCAGCGCCGGGAGGGCGTGTTCCCCCATTGCCTCATAAGGAGAGGTGGCAGAGCGGACGAATGCGGCGGTCTTGAAAACCGTTGACCCGCAAGGGTCCGGGGGTTCGAATCCCTCCCTCTCCGCCAGGTTGGTTGGGCTTTGTCCGGGGACACAATTCAATTGTGTCCCCGAAGGTCGAGAGTCGTCATTTGGAGGGGTACCGAAGCGGTCATACCGGAGCGGTTTGCTAAACCGTCGTAGGGGGAAACCTCTACCGCGGGTTCGAATCCCGCCCCCTCCGCCATACTGGAAGCCGTTCATCGATCATGATGAGCGGCTTTTCTGTTGTATCCTGGTTGCTGGAGATTCTGCTATGCGAGACACTCTGGTCAGTCGAGAAGCCCGCTGGGCACTGCAATGTGCTTCTGCGATCTGGGGACAAGAGGCGTGCTGTCTGGCTGCTTGCGACAAGACAGAGAACTGGGATCGTTTCCTCAACTTCAGCCACTACCACGGTCTTATTCCTGCCGTCTATCTGGGGGCCAAGCGCTGCGGTATCGAACTGCCTGCCGAAGTAAATGAAGTGCTTAGGAATACCACCTACCTCTCTATGGTTCAGAACCAACGCTATCTTCAGGAGTATAAGCGACTTTCAGAGGTGTTCGAAGCGGCTTCCATTTCGATGATGCCGATCAAAGGGGCGGATCTTCTGCAGCGGTATTCCAGTCAGAATCAGTCGAGGCCGATGGCAGATATCGACATCCTGGTACAGCCGCAGGATGTTGAGGCAGCGGCCGAGCTCCTCTGCAGTCAGGGATATCAGGAAGAGCTCTTGGGTTGTCGAAGAGAGTACTGGCAGCAAAGCGGGTATCACCGGAGCTTTCTCAAGCCGGGAATTGGCGTTGGGGCCGGGATCTTTGTGGAACTGCATTGGCTTTTGGACAATCCCCGGCCTGGGCCGGTTCTGTTGCCTGAATTGTGGGAACGCAGTGCGCCCCAGGCAGAGCATGTGCATCATGTTCGCCGGATGAGCCCCGAGGATGTTCTCTTTGCCCTGGCTCTTCATAATAGGCGCTTTGCTTTCTCGCTCAGTCTAAAGATGGCATTTGATACGGCGGATCTTTTACGACGCCACGAAGGTGACTTTGATTGGGATTATGTGCTGAAGACAGCTCGAAACGGGAAAATGCGTGCGACCCTCTTTTTTTGTCTCAGTCAAGCAGCGTTATTCTTTGGTGCGCGCATCCAGGATCCAATTTGGAAGGCACTTGGGATTTCGATGTTAAGAAGAAGTAGAATTCAAAACCTGCTGCTCGGGTGCACAGAATATGAGTACTCAGCAAAGAAGAACAAGCAACTCTTTTTGCGCACTCACTGGTTGCTCCACGACAATTACTGGGAACCGCTGCGATATATTTTGCAGATTCCCCAGGAGCAGTTTGCAAAATACTACGGGCTTGAACCTTATACCCCCAGAACTGAATGTATCCACAGATGGCGTCTTCCCTATATGCTGTGGAATCTAATCACAGAGAATTGATGAAACCAATCGCTAAACTGGAAACTGCCTTTGGGTCATCGATGTGGATATTTGCCGTCGTTTTGTTGGCCTTGATCTGCTTTCTGCCTCAGGAAATTTACGAAATGCACTCCGGCGTTCTTTTTTCCCCTCCGCTGCTTTGGATCGCCTGCTTGGGAGCCCGCCAGCGCAGTCTTAAATTCTTGTGGGAGGGCACTCATCGGGGTCTTTGGCTGGCTCTGGGTGCTTTGGGGCTCTCCTGTACCGCTGCCTTGGACCGAAATACTGCCTGGACCGCCTATGTGTCTGTGGCCTTGCCCTTTGCGGGTTACTATTTCTTGGGGTACTTCCTGTGGAAAGAGGGTTTTGATCGGGCCAGGATATTCATCGGAATATGGGTGGCCTTTGCTGCGTTGATTGCTCTTATCGGGGTGGTGGAGTGGCTGGTTGGGAGCAATCTCATCTACGAGCGGTGGGTCGGCTCTTCTTATTACGAGCGCTATGTGTCTTTGGCTACTTTCCCCCGCCCTCTGTCCACTCAGTCTCATCCGCCGATTCTGGCTTCCTTCTTGCTCGGATGCCTTCCGTTTGCTTTGTGGTTCTATGAGACCGTAAAGAAACCCTGCAGACCCTTGGCGCTCCTGGCCATCAGCCTTATGGTTACGGGAATTCTTCTGGCCGGATCACGCGGGGGCTTTTTGAGCGCGTGCGTTGCGGTCTTGGTTTATCTGTGGCATAGGAATCGCCGCGCATTTTGGATTACCCTCGGTGTTGTTTTGCTTATGCCTTTTGTGTTGTATACAGAGGGTCCGCCTGTTGGATTCTACCGGTTTGGGACGCGGCATTTGATTCACGGAGGCTACGACAGTGTCGTTTCACCCTACCGCATGCTGAGGCTTATCCTGGTTGGAAGGGTTCTGTTGTTTTCACCGGTATTGGGACTGGGGCTGACCCATCTTCGCCTGCGCTTTTTTGAATTCTTCCCGAGTTCCATGCCCGTGACCCACGAGTTCATGATTGCCGACAACATGTATCTCACTGTGCTGGCGGAAACCGGACTGGTGGGTTTTATCTTCTTCTACGGCTTTGTGTTCCGGTTGGTGTGGCGGGCCTATCGGAGAATCCGGAGCAAAGAGCCTCTGGAGGATCGGGGGCTGGGCTTGGCGGCATGGGCTGCGCTGCTGGGTTTGCTTGTGAATATGGGAGGCTATGATCTCCTGTACTGGCACAATCCCTGGATGCTTCTGGCTATTTTGTGCGGGATGCTGAGGGCATTTGTGCCTGCCCGGGTATCGATTGACGCAACACATTAGTATTGATATGCTTATAAACTCAGTCACCCTTTTTGGGAGAGATGCCAGAGTGGACGAATGGGGCGGTCTCGAAAACCGTTGTTCCCGCAAGGGGACCCTGGGTTCGAATCCCAGTCTCTCCGCCAAGATGTTTATTGGATGGTTTGGCAGATGAATGACTATCGGCCTTTGTGTATCGAAGTCGGAGGAGTCTCTCTCCTGCTCGAAATTCCTTCCTTTGCCCACGGGGATCTGCAGCATCACTACCGGGATTTCCTCTGTGAGGACTCGATCAATCCTGCTTTGAGGGTGTCTGTTCACCTGGAGAAGAAGGATGTCCCGGATGGGGCTTCCAGGATACTGGATGGCGTGAATTTGGAACTCCATCAGTTGGATAGCCAATACTTTCTAAGGTTTAGGCGGGACACGGCTGTTGCTGTGTTGTCCGAGTCCCTGGATGCCGCAGATCTCTATATTGAGTATGAGAATTTGTCATTGCTGTATCGCATCCTTCCCGAATTCCTTATCTCGACTTCTCTCCCAAGACACGGCGGACTGCTGGTCCATGCATCAGGTGTTGTTGGCTCCAAAGGGGGCGTTCTGTTTGCAGGTCCTTCGGGCGAAGGCAAGACTACCTTGGCCGCCATTGCCGAAGAGAGGGGATTTGCCGTGATCAATGATGATCGAATTGTTATTCGCAGATCTGGGAGCGGGTTCTGGATGCACGGAACTCCCTGGTGGGGAGAATTTCGGGAACAGAGCGCCTTAGAAAGCCCTCTTGACTTCATGTTTTTTCTCGTCAAGGATAGTCGTAGTTTCGTAGAGGAGATCTCAAAATCCCGGGCTGCAGCGCTGCTTATGGAGAATAGTTTCGGCTTGTCTCTTAACTCAATATTTAGGAAGGCCCGGGTAGATCTTTGCACGCAGATACTGGATGGGGTTGGAACTGCCGCCTTGCACTCCAAAGGAGATGGGTCGATTTGGGAGGCTCTCAATGAGTACCTTGCATAGAATTCCTGCGAGAAATTCTGACTTGGCCTGCGGTGAACTGGCCGACGAAACCATCCTTGTGTGCTTAGACCCTGATCTTGGGGAATCGGAACTTGTCACAGTTCTGAATGAATCCGCCTCAGCAGTGTGGGCACTGATCGACGGGAAGAGATCGGTAGAGGAGATTATAGAGATTCTTCTTGAAGACTATGAAGTGTCCAGGGACGAATTGTGCCAAGATGTTCAGGACCTCTTGATGGACTTGTGTGCTAAGAATGTTCTCAACTTCTCTGAAGATGAGAAACATGGAGAGGGTGCAGATGGAGAAGAAGAAAAAGAAGGATTGGGGTAAACCTAAGGTGGAGCAGTTGGTTGTCAGCTCTGAAGCTTCTAAATGGACTGCCTGTGCCGCTACCTGTGAAATGATGCCGCCACCTTCTTGTGGAGGCGGGCCGGTCGCCTCCTAAGCTGCGGGATTGTATAAGAATATGCCAGAAGCGACTCTGCTTGAAAGGCTCTACGATAAAGCCACGAACTATCTGGTTCCTCTCTATACTACTTTTGAACTCACCTTTCGTTGCAATCTGACCTGCTCTCACTGTTATGTAGTCGAACAGGAAACCCAAGAGATCAACACCCGGACTGCCTGCGACATCCTCGATCAACTCAAAGAAGCGGGCTGTATCTATTTGGTGTTTACAGGCGGGGAGATACTTCTTCGCAAGGATTTTTTTGAGATCGCGGAGTATGCAAAATCTATAGGTTTTGCATTGATCCTTTTTACCAATGGGACGCTAATTGAGGGTCGAGTTGCAGACCGGATTCAGAAGCTTCGGCCTTTGAGCGTGGAGATCAGTCTCTATGGTTTTGAAAAGACTCATGATTTGCTGACCCAATGCCATGGGGCTTTTGCCAGGACGCTTTCTGCAATTCAGTTGTTGAAGGAGCGGAGGGTTCGGGTTTTTGCAAAAGCTCCGGTCTTGAAAGAGAACTTTGCTGAAATTTGGAAGCTCAAGAAATTCGTATTGGATGACTTAGGAGTTAAGTGGAGAGGTATCGGCGGGGGGTTGTTGCTCTGTCCTAAGGATGATGGAGGCGCAGAGCCCTTGGAACACCGTCTGACCGATAAGGAACTTGAGGTCTACCTGCAAGGGTTGGGAGAAGAATACAGGTTCCTGGGTAAGACGTTAGGGCCCCGGCTGCCGGGCAGCCCGGATAATCCATTGTGCAGCGCCGGCTTTGCCTCTTGTGATATTTCGCCCTATGGGGAGCTGAATCCATGTAATCTGATGCGCCTGAGCGGAAAGAACTCCCTGAAGGATTCCTCATTCCGGGAAGTTTGGCTCAATCATCCTGAAATGCGCCAGTTACGTGAAACCCGTTTGCGTGATCGTACGGATTGTATGAACTGTGAACTCAGTCCCTATTGCAGCACCTGTCCTGGAGTTGCTCAGTCGGAATGCGGCAAGGCCACCGCCAAGCTGCCCGAGGCGTGCCGGCAAGCCAAGGCTACCAAGGATCTTATTGATGCCGCAGGTGCTTGCCATCAACACTGACGCGAGGATGTTTTCCTTTACCTTTGCGAAGCCCCCCCCAACAATTCCGTTGGATCCTGAGATTGTGATGCAGGAAATCAAGCTCCAGTCGGAGTTGGATATGTTCAAGGTTCCGGAGCAAATAGCGGAGTATGTTCAAAGACGTTTCGTTTCCACGTCCAGGCTCTTTGTGGCTTGTTATCAGGCGCAAGTAGTGAGTATGAGCCTGCTGAATCCGGACCACAAAGTTGGGCGGATGCTCTATGGGAATTTTACGGTGCCGGAGTTCCGGGGACGGTACATCAATGCCGGGCTGATGGCATTTATTCTCAAAACGATGAAGCGCGAAGGAGCAAAGGAAATACTGGTATCCTGCCACCGGGACAATGCCTCATCCAAGGCGGCGATTCTGCGAGCAGGATTTACTGAACTAGGCATTCTGCAAAGACTGGAAAGGCGAATCAGGCGATGGGTGAGATCTCCACAGGAGTGATTTCCGGATCGAGCATGATGCCATATCTCAAGACAGGATATCAACTTAAGATAATAAAGGTGGATCCGTCAGAGATTAAAATCTCCGATATTGTCGTGTTTGGCCGTGACAACCCGACTTGTCATCGGGTTGTCGGTGTGGTTACCCTCTTTGGAAGGAGATTCTTTCTGCAAAGGGGGGATAACAGCCGGGCCGGAGGGGTCTGTACTCCGAAGTCTGTGGTGGGCAAGGTGTTCTACGTTGCGGATGAACGTGGGCGTGAAATACCCTTGCCACGATTGGATTCACGGTCTTCAGGATGGGTGCAAGGGCTGGGAGCGGTGCTCTACGTTGGAGCTTATCAAATCAAACATTGGCTCTTCGGAACAAGAGCAAATCGACTGGTGGGCACCCTCAACGACCTTTGTTGGCGCTGGTTCCACTGGGGGAGTCATCCTTCGTGAGTGTGCTAACTGAATTTAGGACAGTAAGTTGCGCTGTTTGACCCGCGTAGGCTTCTTTGCTAGACTGTGGACTCTCGATTGAGCCCCTTCCGGGCGCTCCCGTATCGCAAGGGTGGGATAAGGACATTAAGTGCCTGTAGCTTCCGCCACCAAGCGTGGCGGACCCGCCATGGGTTGTGGCGGGCAGTTTGCGAGGCTCAGATTAAGTGCCTGTAGCTCAGTTGGATAGAGCACTGGTCTACGGAACCAGGTGTCGGGGGTTCGAATCCCTCCAGGCACGTTTATTTTTTTGGGGAAACCGCCGGTTTCCCCTCCAACGGCAACGATACACTGTGTTGCCTGCCCCCTTCCGGGTTGTGTCCCTCGGACTGGCAGAGCCAGATCCTCGCGACATCTGGAATGGGAGGGATGTGATGGGTTGGTAGCGAGTGGATCAAGAAGCGTATATGAGGCAGGCGATCCGGCAGGCGGAAATGGCCTTCGAGGCGGACGAAGTGCCTGTGGGCGCGGTTGCGGTTTACAAAAACAAAATCATTGCCAAGGCGCATAACCAGATGCGCACGTTGAAGGATCCGACAGCTCACGCCGAAATGATCGCCATCACGCAAGCGGCAAATTATCTGCAGGCTGAAAGGCTCCTTGACGTGGATTTCTATGTCACCCTTGAGCCCTGTGCCATGTGCGCGGGCGCCATGGTTTGGGCTAGGATCCACCGGCTCGTTTACGGGGCAGCGGATCTCAAGGCCGGGGCCTGCGGATCCGTGCTCAACCTGTTGCAGCATCCGGAACTCAATCATCGAGTCGAGCTGGTGCCGGCCATTTGTGCCGAAGAATGCGGCGCCTTGATGACGGAGTTCTTCCGGCAGAAACGTGTTGAGGACTTGGGGCGCAATAACTAATGCAGGCGCTTCTGTCATGCAATGACGGACGCTTCAATCAGGAATGACAACCGGTTTTACGGAGAGATGTCCGAGCTGGCCGAAGGAGCACGCTTGGAAAGCGTGTAGGTGCCAAAAGTGCCTCCTGGGTTCGAATCCCAGTCTCTCCGCCATTTATGTGAACGTGGCTTACTCCCGCCTTAGCAATACAGGAGACTTGAGCGAGTCACTGTTGGATCCGTGTGGCCACAGCCGGAGGCCGCTCCGCTAGGGGATCAGTTAAGCGAATTGCTTCTTTTCTCAGACTCACAGCAAGTATAGCGGATAGATTTCTTTCACCTGGTACAGTCTGCGGCATCATTCATTTGCAAGGGAGTCTTAACTACAGCACGCCATATGTCCACTGCGTATATTCCGTTAGCCCGCAAATACCGCCCCCCGACATTCGCCAAAGTTGTTGGCCAAGAGCATGTGACCGTTACCCTCAAGCGAGCCGTTCTATCCGGACGCGCGGCCAGTGCTTACCTCTTTTGCGGCCCGCGCGGCGTGGGCAAGACCACGATCGCCAGGATCCTGGCCAAGGCGCTCAATTGCGAGGACCTGAAGGAGGGAGAGCCCTGCGGCCAGTGTACCAGCTGTATGGAGACAGCAGCAGGGACCAGCCTGGATGTGTTGGAGATCGACGGCGCCTCCAATACCGGGGTGGAGGATGTGCGGCAGCTGCGCGAGACCGTGAAGCTGCACTCTGCGGGCGGGCGCTTTAAAGTCTATATTATTGACGAAGTCCACATGCTTTCGGACTCGGCCTTTAATGCCTTGCTCAAGACGCTGGAAGAACCCCCGCCCCATGTGCGCTTTGTGTTTGCCACCACCGCCCCGCAAAAAGTCTTGGCCACAGTGGTCTCGCGTTGCCAGCGTTTTGATTTCAGCCGTCTGACGCACGCGCAGATTGTGGCTCACCTCCAGGAGATCGCCGGAAAAGAAGAGATCCCTATTCGCGCCGAGGCCTTGCACGAGATTGCGCGCGTGTCGGAGGGGAGCTTGCGGGACGCTCTCTCTTTGCTGGATCAGATGTACAGCTTTGCCCAAGGAGAGATCGGGGCTGGGGACGTGGCCTCAGTGGTGGGTGTGGTGGATCGCTTGGCCATCTTTGAGCTGGGGGATGTCTTGATTGGCGGGGATCCTGCGGCTGCCCTGACGCAGGCCGCGGCCCTGACGGAAATCGGACGCGAGCCAGCGCTGATTTTGGGAGGCCTCCTGCAGCACTGGCGGGATCTGATGATTGCCACGGCCAGCGCCGATGTCGAGGGTTTGGTGAGCCTGCCCGATGACCAGCTTGCCCGGCTCAAGCAGCAGGCGGAGCGCTGCCCCTTGGAAGAGTGCCTCTATATCCTCAATGTGCTCACCCATGCGCATGAAAGCGCGCGGCGCTCGACTTTGCCGCGCATCCCGCTGGATCTGGCTCTGGTCAAGATAGCCCGGCGCGAGCAAATTGTGAGCGTGCCGCAGCTGCTGGCCGAACTGCGGGGCGGTATTACGCCGCAGACCACGGGTGCGGCTGTGCCGGCACGCCCTCGCGCCAATCCGGATTCTGCCCCAAAGTCTGTGCCGGCGCCGCCTCCTGCGCCCCGGCCAGCCTCGAAAACCCAGGGGCTTCAGGAGATTCAGGAAAGTTGGCCGGAGTATCTCAATCGCCTGGGCAAAGTGCGCGCCTCCTTTTCTTCCTATTTGGCTGAGGCGCATCCCGTGGCTTTGGAAGACGGGGTGCTTACGGTGGCCTTGGACGAGCGCCAGCGCTTTCACAAAGAAACGCTGGAGGGCCGGGAAGAAAAGACTCTGCTCGAGAAGCTGGCGGCCGCGGTCTTTGGCGGCCCGGTTAAACTCAAATTCGATTTACGTTCTGATTTGCCCAGCAGCCGGAAGAGCTCGCAGCTCCTGGAATCCACGGTCAAGATGTTTCAAGGACAAATCCTCGGGGAATAATGGCCCTTTATACGCGTTCCATTGAAGAACTCGTTCAGCAATTTAAGCGCTTGCCGGGGATCGGCACGCGCAGCGCGGAACGGCTGGCCCTCTATATTTTGGGGTTGCCCCTGACTGAAGCCCAGGCTTTTGCCCAGGCGATTATCAAGGTCAAGGAGCGGGTCAAGTATTGCCAACGCTGTAACAATTTGAGCGAGGAGCAACTGTGCGGGATTTGTTCGGACCCGGCTCGCGATCAGGAACTCATCTGTGTGGTGGAGGAACCCAAGGACGTGAGTGCGTTTGAGAAGACCGGGAGTTACCGCGGCCAGTACCACGTGCTCATGGGAAGCCTTTCGCCTTTAGACGGGATTGGGCCGGAGCAGTTGCGGTTCGGGTCCTTGATCCAGCGCCTGCGCCAGGGGCATTTCAAGGAACTCATTGTGGCTACGGATGCGGATGCGGAAGGCGATGCCACGGCCCTTTACATCGTGCAAGA
>JAFGIU010000099.1 GCA_016929445.1 Candidatus Omnitrophota bacterium | reverse complement strand
TGTTCATGAGTGTGGCCGAATCCACGGAAATCTTCTTTCCCATACGCCACTTCGGATGGGCCACGGCCTGTTCCGGAGTCGCATCCGCCAATTCAGCCCGAGTCCGTCCCCTAAAGGGGCCGCCTGTGCCGGTGAGCAGGACACGCCGAAGCTCTTTGAGCGGATGCTGATCCAGACATTGAAAGACCGCGCTGTGCTCGCTGTCCACGGGCAAGATGTGCCCGCTGCCCTCTTTCATCCGGTGATCCAAGGCTTGGCCCGCCATCACCATGAGCTCCTTGCTTGCCAAGGCCACCCGCAACCCCCGGCCCAGGGCCTCATAGGTCGGCCTCAAGGCCTCCCGGCCCGTGGTCGCCACCACCAAGGTGTCGGCCCCGCTGCTTTCAACCACTGCGGAAAGCGCCTCGGAACCGCTGAAAATTTCTGTGCCGCAGCCCTTGAGCTCTGCCCGCAGGGCTGCACCCGCCCTTGGGTCGATCACTCCGGCGACCTTGGGCTTCCATCGCCTGATCTGGGATTCCAATTCCTCTGTACTGGAATGAACGGCCAAACCGCAAAGCTCATAACCCTCCCCCAGGTGCTCAACCACGGAGAGGGCTTTGCGGCCCACAGATCCTGTGGATCCCAGAATCGCAATCTTCTTCAACAAGGTCCTCCTTGGGCCCGGGAATAGTCTACGATATCCAGGCTAATAGAGAGTCCAAACGAGGTAGTGGTAGAGTGCCGGCGCTGTCAGCAGCAAGCTATCCACCAAATCCAAGGCTCCGCCCATGCCCGGCAGAATCCGCCCGCTATCCTTGATCCCGCAATCCCTCTTCATTAAGGATTCGGCCAAATCACCCACCTGGCCCAATACACCCAATACCAAACCCAAGAGGGGCAAATGCCACAAAGGAAGAGGCAGGTACCAATAGCCCACAAAGGCAAAGGCCATACTGAAAAGCAATCCGCCCAAGGCCCCTTCCCGGCTTTTCCTGGGACTGATCCTTGGAATAAGCTTGGTCTTCCCCGCAAGTTTCCCAACCAGATACGCCCCGATATCTCCGCTCTTGACGACCAAAACCAGGTAACCCACCCAAAGCGGGCCCAAGGGCAAAAAACGCAGTTTAATCAGAAAACTCAAAAACCATGCGATATAGATCAATCCGAACATGGTCACCGACACCGTGGCAACGGCATGGCTCGCACTCTGGCGTGTGAACTGGCACAAGAAGAGCACTAGGGCTGAGAAGAAAAAGAAGCCGAATTCATCGGAAACTTGCAGGGGTGTGTCCGCGTGATGCAAGTAAACCCAGAGCGTAATGAGCAGGCCCAGAACAAGACCTGTGTCCTTGAAGAGATCCAGCCCACGGCGCTGCATGTGCGAATAAAATTCATACAGAGATTTTCCCACCACCAACAAAGTCATCACCGCGAACATCCAAAGCGGAAACACAAAAATCGTCAGGCTGATGACCAGGATAATAATGACGGCAGTAGCAAATCGTTGAGGGAACATCCTAAGAGAGAGTATCCAGTTCTTCAGCGGCCAAAACGCCGCTCACGTTTCTGGTATTCCGCGATTGCAGCATCCAGGTCATGCGCCCTGAATTCAGGCCAAAGCTTGGAAGAAATGTAAATCTCCGAATAGGAGATTTGCCACAGCATAAAATTGCTTATCCGCTGCTCCCCGCTCGTGCGGATCAGCAAATCCGGATCAGGCATGTCGCCCGTATCCAAATGACGCCCGATACAAGCCTCATCTATTTCCTCCGGCCTGATCAAGCCCTGGCTCACCTTGCCGGCCAATGCCCTCACTGCCCGTACAATCTCGCCCCGTGAGCCATAGCTCAGCGCCAATGTCAGGGTGACTCCCCGATTGGCACGAGTATTGGCCCGCACCTCTTCGAGCCGGTTAAACACAAAAGCCGGCAAACGATCCAGCTCCCCGATGGCGTTTAGCCGGATCTTCTTCTCCATCATCTCCTTCTCTTCGGAATCCAGGAATTCCCGAAGGAGCCGCATCAAACCCTCGACCTCGGGCTTGGGACGTTTCCAGTTCTCATGGGAGAAGGCATACAGGGTGATAAACCGGACACCCAAATCATCGGCCCGGCGCACCACCGAACGAATGGAATCAATGCCTTCCCGGTGCCCGAAAATACGCATCAGGCCCTGGGACTTGGCCCAGCGCCCGTTACCATCCATGATTACCGCAATATGCTGGGGAATTTTCGATAGATCCAAAGGGATCGTCTCGGGCTCGACAACGGTCTTGTTCGCCCTTCCCAGAACAGGAAATGCCACGGCTGCCCTCATACAATGAGGGGGCAGACTCGCTGCCCCTCATTGTGAATTGATCTTGCTCCGTTATTCAAAAGTCCCATCCTGGCCTACTTAATGTACCTCCCGGCTTCGGAGCCAGAACCTTGGTCATAACCGGAGTTATTGTTTTGCCAATTCTGGCGGTCCACCGTAGGGAATTGCTCAGGAAGAACCACCACCTCAACACGGCGGTTCTGCTGGCGTCCCTCTTTCACGTTGTTATCGGCAACCGGGCGGTATTCGCCATAACCTGCGGCACGGAAGCGGCTCGGATTCAACCCTGCGGAATCAATCAACTCGTGCAACACCGAATTGGCGCGCGCAGTTGAAAGCTCCCAGTTGGATTTCCAGCCGCTGTGCTTGATGGGCTGGTTGTCCGTGTGCCCCTCGATACTCACATACTTGTTGGCAACCTGGCGGCCGAGGATAGAAGAAACTTTGTCCAAGGTGGCTGCGCCGTCCGGTCTCAACTCTGCCTTGCCTGAATCAAAAAGAACTTCATCCACAAAGGTAATAACCAAACCGCGGTCTTCCATGCCCACGCGGATCTGCTCCTGCTCGATCTCAGCCTCGAGCGCATTTTCCAGTTCCTGCATGGTACGGCGGAGTGCCGAGAGTTCGTTTTCCTTCTGCTGACGCTCCATCTCCAGCTGTGTCTGGAGATGGTCGATGGCCGCCAGGTCCGTAGGCGTCCTCTTGTGAAAATGCATGGAACACCCGGCAAGTCCGAATACCAGTGCCGGTACGATAAAAACACTGACTTTGGCGAGTAAAGATTTCATAAGCTGGGGCCCCTGTTCATGGTGTGGTTTTCCGGAAACATGCGGTGTCTGGGCCAAATCTTATCAGAGTTCAGGGCCGAGGGTCAAGGCCCAGTGAGGATTCCACTGCGGCCAGGGAAAAGTCCCCGGGCATCTCCCCGTCCTCCAAAATCGTTGCAGTCACGAAGATAAGGAGATTTTGGCGTGTTGCGCTGTCGGTTTTCCTCTTGAACAACCAGCCCAAGCCCGGAAGGTCGCCCAGGACCGGCACCTTGGTATCCGTGGTCGTGGTGCTTTCCTTAATGAGCCCTCCCAGAACAACGGTTTCCCCGCTCTGGATCAGCACACTGGTATCCAAGTTACGGGTTGTAAACTGCGGAATGGAGACCCCTCCCCCGTAGCTAAAGTAAGTCCCCTTAAACTGGCTCACCTCCGGGCTCAGACCCAGGGTGATGGTCCGGCCGTCCCGTCCGACGCTCGGGGTCACATTGAGGAGCACACCGACCTCACGCGTCACAAAATCACGAGGGGCGTTCACAAACTCTGTTTCCCCTGCGTCGTCGAAATCCCCGTCTCCGTTAATATCAAACTGCACAAGATTGACTTCATAGCGCGTCGGGTAGATGAATTCATCCACCACCTGAATGGTCGCGGTCTGGTTATTAATGGTTGTCACGCGCGGAACCGAAAGTGTGCGCCCCACTTGATTTTCTTCGAGCGCGTGAATGACCATCTGGAATTGCGGATCTGTCAGAACCCCTTGATATGAAAGATTGAAGCCCTCGCTCCCCCGGCCGGTCAGTGTCATGGAGGAGATACCGCTGGATCCAAAGTCAGAACCTGAACCGTCGTCCACCCGGCCCCGGTACTCCGTGTCGCTAAAGCCGCCCATATTCAGCGGTGAGAGCAGCTCCGCCTCAACGCCCAGCTCGCTGAGATCCGTATCATTGGCCTCCATAAAGCGCGCCTCCACCAAAACCTGCACCGGAGTGATATCGATATTGTAGAGGACTTCCTCCAACAACTTCAGATTCTTAGGCGTATTCGTGGCAATCAGGGCGCCCGTGCGTTCATCAAGAACCAAACGCGAACCACCAGGAGCAGGCACAACCTCCTCCAGCACATCGCGTATCGTGTAGATCTCCGAGATATCGCGCCCCCCTCCGAGCCCTCCGAAAGAAGTCCCGGCCTCTCCATCGAAGACTGTAAACATCCCCTTGCCCTCTTCGAGGAAATAGATGCGGGTTTGCATGGACTCCCCTTCCATCTCCTCCCGGGTTGTGATCCACACAGCCTTATCTTCAATCCGGTATTCGAGGTCGTATGTCCGCGCCAGATACTTGATGGCGCTGCGCAAGGGCATCTTATTAAGATAGAGGCTCACCGTCACATCCAGGGATTGAACCCCATTGGATGTCACAAGATTCACGCCCGTGGCATCGGCCAAGTGGCCCAAGGCATCGTCCAAGGAAATCTCCTGAAAATCCACACTCACCGGAGTGTCCAGACTTTGAGTTGTCAAAGCCTGGGAAGGGCCGGTTTCCGCGGCCAGCGCACCTTCCCTAGCCACGCCAAAGAAAAGGCTCAACACCAGCCAGCCAAAAATAATCGCTCTTTTGAGCATCAGATTTCCCCCTGCTTGGCAAGCAGACTTCCATCAGGAGCCAGGATATTGGCTGTCACAAAGATAACCAGATTGGAGCGGTCCACATCCTCTTCGCTCCGCGAAAAGAGGGCGCCTACAACCGGGAGATCCCCGAGTATGGGGACTTTGGTCTTTGTGGTGGAGTCTGTTTCAGTGATCAATCCGCCCAAGACCACTGTATCGCCGTCATTGATAATCACACTGGTACTCAAATTGCGGCTCGTAAAGCGCGGCACAGTAACCGAACCTGTAAAAGAATCGAGGCTCTTGAGTTCGCTGACTTCCGGCACAAGGCTCAGAGCGATGCGCTCGCGGTCCTTGCCCACGCTGGGCGTCACATGCAGCAAAATCCCCAAGTCCCGGGTGACAAAATCCTGCGGCAGATTCACAAAGCGCACTTCGCTGACTCCGGAAACCGTGTCTTCGAAATCCCCGTCTCCGTTCAAATCTTCACGTACTACAGAAACTTCATAACGGGAAGGATACACGTACTCATCCACGACCTTGATTGTGGCCCTTTGGTTATTGAGAGTTGTGACACGCGGCGTGGAAAGGGTCTTGGTCTTGCTGTCCTCCTGAAGCGCGTGCAAGACCACCTGGAACTGGGGAGAAGTCAGAATGCCCTGGTAGGAAAGATTTAAACCCTCAGTCCCGCGAGAGGAAAAAATGCTCGAGGGATCAATGCCTGCTGTTCCGAAATCGATTCCCGTGCCGGAATCCACTTGGGTCTTGTTGCGTCCGTCCCTCTTTCCGGTCACCTTCATGTCGCTGTTCAATGCGGTCTCAAATCCGAGCTGGCTGAAATCGCCTTCGGTAATCTCCGTAAAACGCGATTCAATGAGGACCTGCACGGGTGAGATATCAATGTTGTACAACAGCTCTTCCACCAAAGCCAGGTTCGAGGGGGTATCCGTCACAATGAGCGCGCTGCTGCGGTCGTCAAAGACCAATTTGGAATCCGGACCTGCCGGGACCACTTCCTCCAGAACATCCCGAATCGAGGTCACCTCAGACAAAGCTCCGCCCTCGGGAGTGTACATTCCCTTGCCCTGGCCCAAGAAATAAATTCGCGTCTCCACGGCTTCGGACTCCAACTCCTGAGGCGTTGAAACCCAAACGGCATCATCCTCCACTCGCCAAGACAGATTTTCCTTGCGGAACATATACTCCAATGCATTCTCCAAAGGCACATCCTTGAGGCGGATACTCATGGTACGGCCTTCATCTCTCAAGGCGGCCGAGGGCAAAATATTGACCCCTGTCATTTGCACAAGGAACCGGAGGATGTCTTCCAAAGGCACCTCTTGAAAATCCAGACTCACGGGCTGGGACAAATCCTCGGCCAGCAAAGGCTCTGTGAGACGCACCACTCCTCTATCCTGGGAAAAAGCGCTGGAACCGGTGCGAATCCCATCCGCATCATAGCCTTGCGGCAAAACCTGGCGCTCCTCGATCCCCAGCAAGAGATCCTCCTCCGGAACCCGCCGCTTCACAAAAGCATCGTCTTCCGCGCCTTCGCGCATTTGGCGCCGCACGCGGGCCATCTCGCTGCGGGCCCGGGTGCTGCCCGGGTCAATGGCCAGGGCGGACTCCAGGCGGGCAATTGCCTCTTCATATTTCCCTTTGCCCGCAAGCTCCCTCGCCTCCGTGATATAGCGCATTGCCCGTTCGTCCCGGGGAACCCCCATAACCTCTTCATCCTGGCGCGCCAGCTCCTCCTTGCGTTCCGAAGCCAGAGCCATGGCCCGAAGCCGGGCCTGGCGCGCCTCGCGCTCCCTCACCACACTGAGTTCCTTCATGACCTCCGTGCGCGCGAGAAGCGCGTCAGTGTGCTCCGGGTATTGGGCCAAGACCTTGTTCAAGGACTTGAGGGCCGCGGCATAGCGCTTGGCCATCAGATTGATCTGGGCGTCCTCCCAGTACTTGGCATAGACCGTGTCTTCAATGGGCTCAGGCTGATCGCTCTGAATGGCCACAATCATCTCGCGGGACTTGGTCCATGCATCCTCCACCACTGCATCGTCCGGACGGTCGGATTGGACCTCCCCGAACTTTTCCAAGGCCTGCCGGTAATAGCCCTGGTTGTAGAGATCCTCCCCCTCCAAATAGCGCGGATCCGGACCGGGCCCGCTTTCCAAGGGTGTCATGGTGGTCTTGGCAAATTCTATTTTGGACTTGTGCAACATATCCCCGGCCAGACGATTCCCCGGATCCAGACGTAAAGCCGCCTCAAAACTGGCGGCAGCCTCCTGATAGCGGCCTTCCTCAAAACGCGCGCGCCCGATATCCAAAAGCTCCCGTGTTTTTTCAGCGCGCAGTTGACGCTCGCGCTTGGCGCTTTCGTCCTCGAGACGCTTTTCCGTTTTTTCATAATCAGCGCGTGTCCTGCTGATAAACTTCTGGACCGGACGGTTTCCCGGGTCCAATTGAAGCGCCAATTCCGCGGTTTCCACAGCTTCGGCAAAATCTCCGGAATTCGCCGCCGCTTTGGCGCGCAAAAAGAGCTCCTCAACCTTCTCCTTGCGCAGAGCCTTCTCACGGCCCTGCAGGTCCCGTTCATCCTCCTCGGCCTCCTTCTCCTTACCCTGCTTCCAGAACAAGAAACGCCTCTCTTGTTTCTCTTCTGTCTCCGCGTCAGCCACCTTGACCACGCGCTCAGAGCGCTCCTCAGCCACGGAAACCCGGTTGAGATAATCAACCGCAGCGGAATTCTCCGGATTCAGGTCCAGCAAACGCTCCAATTGCTCGCGGGCTTCGGGAAAGGCTCCTGCCGCATAGAACTCTTTGGCGCGGGCAAACATTGTTTCCTCGCGTTTCTTGAGTTCTGCCACCATCCGTTTCTCAGCGGCCTGCCGCGCCCTTTCGCGTTCCCTTTCGAGCTTCTGCAGCTGATCCGCAATATCGTCGTCGATGTGATTGAGGTATTTCTGCGCAGCTCGATGCTGGGGGTCGATTTCCACGACCCGGACAAAAAAGTCTTTGGCTGCTTCAAAATCTCCGGCCTTGTACAGACGCCGGCCCTCGGCATACATCTTGGGGACGTTCCCGCTTTCAAGATCCTGACGGTAGTCCTCTGCCAAACGCCGTTCCAGGGCCTTCCGCTTGATACTCAACACCTGTTTTTCTCTTTCCACCTCTTTCAGACCCTGTTGCGCTTTTTGTAACTCCGCCTCAAGCTCTGCGCGGCGCTTTTTGTTGGCCTGCAACGCTGTGGGCTGGCCGGGACTCAAAAAGGACGTCTCCTCATCAAGCTGATCGATCTGTCCCTGAACTGCATTGGCCATGGAAAGCAACTCGCCTTCGCGCTGCGCCAGGAGTTCAAACTGATCGCGCAGAGCCATCTCTGCCGCACTAAGGGAGCTGGACTTGGGCACAGGCGTGGTTTCGGCAGGCGCGGCAGCCACTCTCACGGCGGGCGGAGCAGCCGATGCGGCAGGCTGCACCGCTTCAACTCCCTGCCGGTCCAGGCGTTCCAAAGTTGCCTGTTTGTAGTAAGCCGCTTTCTTATGGCCGGGATCTGCACCTAAAATGGCGTCAAACTTGGCCAAAGCCCCGGCATAATCTTGGCTTCGATACGCAGAGACCGCCTCCTTATAGACTTCGGGAATTTCCTCAGCATCGATTGCAGAAGTCACAGCCACAGGTATGACCGTTGCAGGGCGCAAAGTAGAAACCTCAGTTGCGGCAAGGCTTTCACCCTGCCTTATCTGCTGCTTGGCAAGTCGTTCTTCAGTGGTCTGCTTGTAGCGGGCGGCCTTCTTGTGACCGGGATCCAGCGTCAGGACGGCTTCAAACTTGGCCAAGGCCTCGGCGTAATTCCCGGCCCGGTACGCAGAAACCGCTTCACCATAGAGGGAATTGATCCTGGGCCCCATCTCCTGCTGCACAATCTTGTCGGTGTAGTCCTCCTGCCTCTGGATCTCTTTTTCTCTTTGGTCCGCCTTTTTGGACAATTTCTTCTTCTCCGCCTCCAGCTTGCGCCGGTAGTCCTCCTCGGCGCGGCGCATCTCCTCATCCTGGAGCTTTTGCTGGACTTCGAGTTCTTTGTTGAGCGCTGCCATTTGGTCCGCAGCCTTCTTGCTCAAGCGCTCTTCAATACGCTCCACATAAAGCTGGGCCCAAGGGTGGGTGGGATCAAGCTGGATCACCCGTTTAAACTCCCGGAGAGCTTCTTTGTACTTGCCCCCTTGATAGAGTTCCTTCCCGCGATCAAAACTCGGGCCGGCCGATTCACGCGCCACTGCAGAGGGAACAGCATCTTGCTCGCGCCACTTGGCAGACTCTTCCGCATCCGCACCCACGGGTTGCCCCATGGCCCGCGCAGGGGGGGCACTAAAGCCCAGAACCAACAGCAGTGCCAATCCCAATGAAACGAAGCTATCTTTCAAGAACAAGGGTCTCATCCCCCCTCTTGAGAACCACTCGGTCCTCCTGCACAGCTTCCACTCGGTAATCCCCAAGGCTCTTGCCCGGCAGCAAGAAGTACACTTTTCCGGATTCCTCTTCTTTTACAATGGCGCTTGCCGAATCCCCAACCTGGGCCAGCCCCTGGAACACATAGACAATCTTCTTTTCTTGCACAACGGGTTCAGACTCAATGACGATCTTTGGTTTCTCCACCGGAGTGGCCCGGAACGGATCGGTCTTGATTAGATCATTGTAATCTGAAAACGGGGTAGTCCTCTTCAAGAAACTTAAATTTATCGGACCCGGCGCTTTGATCTCGGTTCCTTGCGCCCCGCGCAAAGCCTGGCGATCGGCCCTGTCCCCGGTTTCATGGCTGGAACCCAGGAACAACCCCACTCCCTGTTTGATCCCCACAATCAGCAGTGCCAACAGCAAGAACCAGAAAACTCCCTTTTCCTTGGTAGCCATTCCCTAAGAGTTCTCCCCGGAGGCCTTTGCCTCCTGCTGAACAGCAGGTTCAACCGCCGGCCCGGCCGTCATCAAGACTCGATCCAACACAAACTCGCTGAGGGTAACCTGCATTTGCAGAAGTGATTCCGGCAGTTTTCTGACCCGAAGCTGGCGCACAAGCACCAAAGGAGCCCCTTCTTGCAGGTCGTAAAGGAAACGCACCAAGCCTTCCGTGGTCCCTGTAGCCACAATCTGCAAAGGCAACTCGGTCAACTCCGGAGACCCGTCTCCGTCAAAAGCGTAGGTCTGGGTTTCCAAGGGTTTGATCAAATCCACGGTAAAAAAACGCTGGTCCAAAAGTGAGCCCACAACCCTTTCGATGGTTTCCAAACGGCGCAAATAGGTGGCCACCTCTTCTTGATTCGGAAGCTCCGAACGCATCCCAATGTCCTGGACCAGCTGCACCCCCTGTCCCAGGGCCTGGCGCTGAAGCTGCTTAGAGACCGCATGATAGCGCTCAATACAATAGAGACTGGCTTCTTCGGCGCTCCCTGGCAAACGCGAAATTCTCGGATCCAGGTAATCCATCAGCAGGCGCTGGGATTCGGACAGACGGTCGCGAGCTGTCTGCCACTCCGCCACCTTTTGCGCGGTGGGCTTTTCCGGAGAAATCCGCTGAGCCTTCTTGAGCCGCTTGTTCAAATCCTCGATTTGAATATCAAGCTGATTGCGTTTGGCCCAGCCCAAAGGATGCACCACTGCGGCATAGCCTCCTAAGAGAAGCAAGGAAGAATAAAAAACAGCTCCGGGCAGCGTCAGCTTTCTCACAGTTCTCTCAATCCGGCCGTGATAGAAAATTCCACGACCTCTTCAGAATTTCCGTCCGTGGGTTTCACCAGGGTGGAGGAGATGGGCTTGACATCTCTCAGGCGAGGCGAAGCCCTCAAGGTCCCGACAAAACTGTTCACGGATTCATAATCCGGTGCCATACCCCGAATCGCAAATTCTCCCCACTGCCCCTGGGACACGGGAACTTCCAAATTGCCGTCCGCAATCCACACGCCCTCGGGCAACGCCTCGCTCCCGTTATCGAGCACCTTAAGAGCTAATTCCTTCTTTTTGGCTAACTCCACAAGCCATTCCGTGCGCTCTTGCAGAAAAACCACCTCTTTCTGAAGCTCGGCAATCTGTGGCGAGTACTGTTCATAGCCGGCCAGCTTCTGGTTTAATTGACTGAAGGCCTCCTGTTTGGATTGGATCTGCCCCCAATTGCTCCATACTCCCGAAAGGATGAGCAGCACCGAAAGCACCCCCACACCCAAAGCATGAGTTTGGCGCTCCTTGCGCTGGCGATTGACCTCAGCCCAGCGCTTGGCCAAATTCACTTCCAACGGGACCGGACCCAGACCGCGCAGGGCCAAGCCCATGGCCACAGTGTACGGACTGCGCTCGGCGCCTTCGGGAATCGTGGCGCTGCCCGAACCCTTAACCACGGAACGGAACGGATCCACCGGCTCAATAAGCACATCCAAGGCCTCGCGCATGGCACTCAACAAAGCCTGGGACCCAGCCCCTTCTCCACAGAGCAAAACCTGTCCCAGTTCTCCGGCTTCCCCCAGCCTAAAATCAACCGAGCGTTTGATCTCGCCGACCAGGTCTCCCAGAGCTTCTTCTCCTTGATTAAGACCAAAGGGCAGGCTGCGCACCCAGAACTCCGGGATGCTGTCGGCACGGGACCCCGCCTGAAGGATGAGCAAGTCCGTGGAATCCTGTTCCACACAGACGATGACTGAAGGGGTCTCTTGCCGGAGGACTCCCACCCGCCTGGCCGTGTTGTACATGGCCAAAGAAGCCAAGTCCATGGCACCCGCCGTCACACCAAAGCTCATGGCCTGGCGCAAGCCTCCCTCTACGATTTCCTTTTTCACTGCCACTAAGATGGCGCGAGTCTGGCCCCGGGTCCCGCCTTCACCAGAGGAACCCAGGGAACACCAGTCCCATTCAACCTCCTGCAAGGAAAAGGGAATTTGTTGTTCAGCCTCATAGCCAATAGCCTGTTCGAGCGTCTTTTCCTTGATGGGCAAAACCGTGATTCCGCGCACAAATGCTGAGCCCCCGGCAATTGCCAGGACCGCCTCGCGTTTGGGAGGCAGACGCTCGGCCAACCAAGTGCGAATCTGACGCAGGGCCGACTCCCCGGTGACCTCGGGAAGAGTCATCGTCAAACAACACTCCACACGCACCCCATCCGAAAGTTTGGTGAGCGCCACCAATCTCAGTTGGTCCGCACGCACTTCCAGGCCGACTGATGTTTTTGCTGCCATGACTCTAACGCCCCATCAGCTTTTTTAAATTCAAGATCTCAGGTCCCGTGTACTCTCTCCAGCCATTGAGCGCATTGCGCCGCGCCGGTGGAATCAAACCCCGCTTCTCGTACCGAATTAAAGTCTGTTTGGAGATCCCGAGGATTTCAGCCGCCTCGGCTGCGGCATAGTATCGGGGAATTGAGGAAAGAAGTTCTGAGCCCATGACCCAGGCTGGGGTAAATGAGGAAATTGAATTTTTTGATTTTGTTTTTAGGGACACGGAATCTTGTCCTGGCTTAGCCGAATAATGCATGAATCGTTCTACTGCAGCGTCCAAAAAGCCTGGTACTACTGCGTTGCGCTCCCTCGGCCGTCCTCAGCGTATCGCACCGGATACGCCTGCGGAGTCCTCGGTCACGCGTCTTGCATTCCCAGGCTTTTGTGCCGCTTCGTAACGAAGATCCATGCATTATCCGGCTTAAGAAAAGTGGCCCTCAGCAATCCACCCTTGCGGTAGCTGACAGGCCGTAAATTCCGTAAACATGCGTAATTATACGAAATTAGACGGTTTTTGTCAACACTTGATAGTACTTGGGGGTGTTTGGAGGCGAGAGTTTAATTAAGTCGGGGGGCGCTTGAATTCCCCCGCCAGCTGTCACGGGGGTGGCTCTCCGCGCCGTTTTCGGCAGGCCCCGTATTACGAATAGGGACGGTTCTCCAAGGACACCGGGGGACACATCTCCGAAGGAGATATGTCCCCTGAAGCTCGGTGAGAACCGTCCCCTGTCGCTGAAAACGGCCCAGCACGCGCGAAGGAAGGGACGGCGCCTCACGGAGGAGCTCAAAATCGCTGAAACTGCAGATGTCTTGATAACGTGTGCTCTGCGATTTTGGGCAGCCCCCCGTACTTCAGTATCTGATGCAACAATCACTTAAGGCGATCCGCAGTGAGGACGACCGGCCCGAACCTTATGAAATGCAGATCCGATACCCTGACCAATGGGGACGGTTCTCGCATAACTCCCTGCCGCACAAAGAATAGGCGAGACCTGTCCCTAGTCCATTCGGTAATACTGGATGGGTTGTTCAGGACGGAGCAAGGCCTCCGGGTCCATGCTGCCGATCGTCCAGGTCCGCTCCGCAGGGGTGGGGTCTTCCTCGTCCAGGTCAATGGAGCCGTTATCGTCCACGTCCCTGGCTGCCTTCACCGCAAAATAATGATTGCCCGGCCCGAGGCTCTCGTACGCAATCTCCTGCTCCGAAAACCAGTTTTCACTCCAGCTCCCGTTGTCCAGACGGGCTTTGAATACCGCGCCCGGGACCGAAGCACTAAACAGGAAGTGAGCCGAGGTCTCGTTCACAACCCCGGCAGGACCGGCTGTGACATAAGTGTCCGGCGCAATGATCTCCAATTCAATGGAGTCCGAGAAAACCTGAGACTGATTGCCCACGCTGTCCAGGAATCGCACATACACCGTTCTCGATCCGTCCAGCGGCCGCAAAATCCAGTTAAGAATCTCCACCTGCGTGGCCTGCCAGGCCTCCGGCTCCTCGCCTCCGTCATTCCAAAGCCGCATACCGCTAACCCCTGAAAGCGCGTCGTCAAATTCCAAATTGAGCCGGACATAAGCGCTATTGGTCAGGGAATCGCCGGAGGAGTCCCCTGCGTAACGCTCATTGATCACCAGATCTCCGGTGGGAGGGGTGCCGTCAATTTGGAAAGACCACACCATGGTGGGCATCGCGTGCCCAACCAAATCCGAGGCATCCAGACGCAGACTCACGGTCCCGTCTCCCAAAGGATTCAGGGGCTGGTAGCTGATACCGGAACCATCCCAATCCGCGCCCGCTAAGCTCCCATTCACGCGCAAGCGGATGCTGTCCACGTCAATCCCGCTGCCCGAATCCGACAGGCTCGCGCGAATCAAGGGCAAGGTATTCCCCAAAATCACATCCTTGGGAGACGCTCCATCCCCCACAGGAACCTGGGTGTCCACCCAAATCTCAAACTCACCGGGCGTTCCCCACTGGCCGGCTGTGTTCTGCGCATGCACCGTAAAAGTGTATTGGCCCTCTCCCAAGGAATCGGGCGGATACTGATAGCTGGGTGCTGTCGTGTCCACGACTTCATCCGGGAGCTCATTGAGCGCAAAGCTGTACCCGCCCATGTTGACAATGTCTCCGGCTACATCCCAGGTAAAATACGGCGAACGATGCTCTTGCCAAGTGGCTGCCGGGATTTCAGTCCCAAAAGCGCTGGTCTTTGCCTGGACAAACACAATGTCATTGGCTTCGTTTTCTTCGATAGGTGGAACAGCCGGGAGTGGGGCACCTAACCCGCCCAACCCGACTGTGTTGAGCTGAAAATGACTGCCGACGGAAACCCCCTCGGCTGCGCCGCCGATCTGGGCCTGCGCCACTTTGTCGCTGTCCGAAACCTCATCAGCGCCGCCCACGAACTCGCTCCCGCCTAAAGCCGCTTCGTCCTGGGCCAAAGCAGAGGAAGCAAGGAGCCCGCAAAAAAGGATGAGTGCCATCCAACCTCTCATCTCTCGACAACCGCCCATACACGCCGCTCCGCTAAGACCTCGTCCCCTTGCAGCACTTGCCCCAAGACCACAATCTCAAAGGCACGCGAACCCACGGTCACCAAGGAGGCCACCCGGCCAAAGGCCTCAATTTCTTCGCGCTCCCGCTCGCGCTCCTCAGCCAAAGAACCCGCCGGCCCTCTACTGAAGATCCGTCTGGTCAACAGTTCCCCAATGGCCCGGTATGGACGCCCGCCCACAATCTTTTCTGCCAAACCGGCATCCACCCCGGGCAAACCCTGTAAGAGCGCCGGGTCTGCCGTATTGAGATTCAGCCGGCCATAGACGCGGCGTAGCGGCTCCAGAACCACCGCATCCAGATGCGCAATCCCGCTCGCGGATTGATTGCTCAAGCGCAATTCCAGATTCCTGTCCGCAGCACAGAGTGCGGTGCCGGTTCCGATCTCGATCAAACCAAAACTCAGACGGCCCGAAGCGTCCGTACCCAATGGCGGAGTCCAATCCGACCACGACCCATTCCCCTGTTTGTAGGACACCTTCATCGATTCCCGGGGGCCCCCTACCAGATGCAAAAAGAAGATTCCGTTCTCTATTCCCTCATCCGGTCCCCACGACCACACACACTCATTGCCTGCGCCGGAACTCTCGTACCAATCGCTCCAGGGATAGGGACGCGGAACCTGGGTCCAAGCCCCAGTGCTTTGCATCGCATTCTCAGCCTCCAAACGAATCGAACGCACTGTCAGGCGGTCGGCAATCCGCCCCAACTCTTCAGCATCCAGGCGGCGCCAAGGCCCCCCTGCGGCCAAACCCGCAAGCTGGCCCAAATGGGCCAAGGGCGCATTGCGCACTTCCAAATCTGTATCCGAATGGACCAGCAAATCCCCGCCCACCCACTCCTCCAGGCCCACGTTGTTGTTCGGCTGACCCGGCGTGGCTGCCGACTTGGACGCATACCAAGCTTGGTCAAAACCGTCCTGGTCTGAGTCAATCACCTCGCCCGGGTCTCCCTTTTCCCAACTGATGAAGGAAGTCCCGGCCGGGTACTCCACCTGGTCCACGGCATACCCTTCGATATCGCGCAACACAATTTGATTGGAGGGCACGCCGCTGGAGGGCAAGAGATCGTCCCCGGGCCGCAAAGCCTTGGCAAAATCCAAACGAACACCCTGCGCCGCGGGCCAGTTGGCCAAAACCGCCACCCCATTTCCGGAAAGACCGGGAGCATCATCCCCATAGTCCGGCGCCAACACCAAATGCTCCTTGGGGGGAATGACCGTGCCCAAGGGAATGGTGGCCGGCCAACCCGCTGAGCCCGGCCCGTCGACAGTCCAAGATCCCACGTCGATTTCCGAGGAGCTCAGATTGATGAGCTCAATGTACTCAATATCCGGTTCCTGGCTCAGAATCAGGCCTGCAAAGCCGCAACTCCCCGAGAGCTCGTTGTTCTGAATACGGACCAGTAGTTTGCCATCCGATACCTTGACCGCAGAGTCCAAAACTTTCAGATGGCTCACATGATTTTCCCGGTAGCTTCCGACGATCACATCGCCCACAGGCAGGCCTTCCTCTCCAATCGCCTGCAGATAATAGAAACCATTGGGGATCCCGGACCACTGCCATTTGCCCTCGCCCATGACCCCGCCGTTGGGAGTAGGGTTGCGATACGCTGCCCCGCCCACCGACCAATGCCCCCCGGGGTCTTGGCCCTCCAGACCCGAGAGACTGAGCTTGGCATTGACCATGAGTTCGTTAATGCGAACTGCTTCAATGCCGCGCACAAAGGAAGTGGACACTGAAGGGGAACCTCCTTCGACGGGAATCAGACTGAGGCCCGAAAACGCATGATTTGCCGCTTCTCCGGAATGGGAGAGCGTGAGTTCAAGCGGGCCTCTGCCGTCCGTGGGGAGCTCATCCACCACACTCACCTCCCCTCCGAAGAATTCTGCATTCTGAAGCCCTTTGTGCAGGCTCCCCCATATATCCGCATCCCCCGCCGGAGCTCCTTCTTCACCCAGAAGCTGCACCCGGTAAGTCCCCACAGGCACAGAACTCCAAATCCATCGTCCCGGATCGGAACCCGCAGTACTGTTGCGATAAATCTTGGCCACACCGTCATAGATCCAGCCCCCGGCTTCCACACTGGCTGAACTCAAACCCAGGAATAGACATTGAGCTGCCACAAAACTCATGGCATAGTCCGGATCCACAGCGTCGGCAATATTGGCGGCTATCTGCCAGGGGTTGGAGACTCCGGCATCAATCAGCAAGGCAGCCAGCTCCGGAGCCGTCAACCAGTTGGCGTCACGCCGCCAACCGGCCTCAGGCACGCCTCCCTCCACCGGCTCCTTCCAAAAAAGCTCCGGTTCCGAGGAATTTACGGTGAGATGTTTTTTCAAGATCTCCCACACGGAGCTATCCAGCCCCGCGCTCTGTTTAAATTCATGAATGGTTAACCAAGGCAAATCATCTCCGTAAGGCCTCTGCTCCCGGAACTCGTCGGGCTCGTCGACTCCTTCCCCGGGTTCGTCGATCAATCCGTTTCCGTTGTTGTCAATCCCATCGGCCCCCAAGACCACGGCATCGCCGTCATCATCCACGCCTGCATCTCCGGGCCGCTGGTCCGCACCCAGGCGCGAACGCACAAAGGCCGCGGCCAGCCCTGACTGGCCGGAAAGCAGTCCGGCTAAGCACTTGTCCGGATCGATTTCAGCGGTGGACCACCCTTGCCCCAAATCCGCAACCAAGCCGTTGCTGCCCATGATTCCCGCAGAGTTGAGATTGAGCTTTGAGGCCTCATCGCGAATCAGGACCGCGTAACGGATATCCAGATCTTCCGCCGCACCCGCACAAGAAATCCAACGCGCATCCGCTTCGCCGTCGCCGTCCGTGTCCGCATCGGATCCGGAAAACACGCTGCGCCAAAGATCGTCCTCAGTGTCTACGCCCCCGAAGCGGTCTGTGTAAAGCACTGAGCGGGCGTGCGCCATACCCGCTTCCGCAACACTCACCGCCTGAGTAGCTGCCAGGAAATTAGTCGCTGCCCGGTATTCCAGGCGCATCCAGAATGCAAAGGAAACCGCCATCACCCCCATGACAGCCAAAATACTGACCGCCATCAGGAGTGCGACACCTCTATCTTGCTGTATTGACGAAGGCCATCGTCTCAAAAACTTCCTCCGGACTATCTTCAAGAGAGACCCGCACACGCACGGCTCGCGGCATTGCATGCTTGATCTCCGTATCCCATTCCTCAAGCCAAGCTTCGCCGTCGTAGTAGCTGAAACTCAAACTCCCGATCGCTTTCAACAAACTTTCCGGATTTCCGGTTTCAAAATCAAAGTCCGGGTTGGACTCCACATAGGTCAACAAATCCCCGTTGGGCTCCAACCAATATCCGACCTCTACCAAGTCCCCTCCAAACACCAGATCCCCCGAAGAGGAAACAAAAAAAAGGGCATCCGCACTCCCCTTCAGGTGGATGCCTCCCTCACGCTTCCAATAAGCACTGGAGATCTGTGTGCCGATTCGCTCTCCGATCAAACGAATGTGCTGAGCGCGCTCGACTTGGTCCTCCCCTTTGCTCCAGGAAGAAGTGGCGCTTCTAAAAAGCATCAAGGCCCCGGTAAAGATAATCGCCACCAAAGCGGCAGCGACCATCACCTCCACAAGCGATAACCCTCTCACCCAGGGACGTTTCCCGGCCGGCCTGCAATCTGTTCGAACAGTCAAGAAGCGTCCCTGAAAGGATTGTCCCCGCATTTCAAACCTCATCAGGTACGATGTATGAAACCCACTGCTCCCTGCGCGTGTTCACGCCACTCTCCCACTCCAGTGTCAGCAACACGCGGCAAAGTGTCGCTCCGTCCACGCCCTCCAAGGCAATTTCCTCGGCCTCATATTGCCAACGATAGCCCGCCTCTTCTCCAGCCGCCCCGCCAGGAAACTTTCCGGCCAATAGCTCCGAGGCCTTGGCCAAGTGGAGCTCTTGCATCAGCCGTTGCCCTAAGAGGGCAGCCTCGTTGGTCTGGCGCGCGCGGCGTCCGGCCTTGAGCCCCACTGGGAATAGCGTCAGGGTGGACACCAAGCCCACCACCAACACCACCATCGCAACAACAACTTCAATAAGAGTCACACCGCGGTTAGACACGAGTACCTTCTTTTAATCCGGGGACACAATAATCCTACTGAATCAGTTTTGCCAGAGTGAACATGGGCAAGAACATCGCAATCACAATGAAGCCCACGATCACAGCCATCGAAACAATGAGCAAGGGTTCAAGAATCGACGTGATTCCGGATACTGAAACATCCACTTCTTCTTCAAAGGAATCCGCGACACGCGCAAGCATCTCGTCCAGCTTGCCGGTTTCTTCACCCACACTCACCATGCGCACCACGATCGGTTCAAAAACACCGCTGGCCTCCAAGGGGCCCGCAATAGACTCCCCCTCCTTAATACTGCGCGCCACCTCTTCGAGTGCGACCTCCATCTGTCTGTTTCCTACTGTCTGTGAAGCCACATCCAGACCCTTGAGAATCGGGACGCCACTGGCAAGCAGCGTCCCCAAGGTGCGCGCGAATCGCGCAACTGCAACCTGGCGAACAAAGCGCCCGATCCCGGGAAGTTTGAGTTTGGTTTTATCTATCCAAAACCGGACGGCCGGCAATTTGGCAGCCCAAGCCCAGAACACAAAGAGCAGGGCAAATACCACCACTAACACCCACCAACGATGACGGATCATCTCACTCATTAAAATCAGGATACGAGTGGGGGTGGGCAAAGCCCCTCCGAGCTCGCTAAACATCTTAATGAACGTGGGCACTACGTAGACCATCAACAGCAGAAGAATCAAAAAAGCCACAGCCAAAACAAAGATGGGATACATCATGGCCGACTTGACCCGTCTCCGCAGCCGATCCGATTTTTCCAGGAGATCCGCCAGGCGTTTGAGGATGAGATCCAATTGGCCCCCGATCTCTCCGGCCCGGATCATGCTGACATAGAGGTTGCCGAAAATCCGCGGATACTGAGACAAGGCCTCGGAAAAAGAGGTTCCGCTTTCTACTTCGTCACGGATGGTACAGACAGCCTCCTTCAGCGGTCCTGCGTCCACTTGCTCAGTTAAGGTGTTGAGGCTTCGAACCAAGGGCAGACCTGCGCCGACCAAGGTGGCCAACTGCCTCGTAAACTGCACAAGCTGCCTGGGTTTGGCCCGTCCGCCGAAACGCCTCACAAGTTTTTGGAACCGTACGTCTAGGTCTTCAAAGGACACTGTCTTCCTCCCCGGAATGGAGTTTGCACTCCAATTCAAAATCCGCGATTTCAGTCCCGGATCTCAACTTGCGCTTGGAAGCAAAGCGAATATCCACCTGCTCAAATGCGCCGGAAGTCTCCAGATCCGTCACAAAACCGAAGAGAACGGACATATGCGAACTTGTCCCCTTGATCACCACTTGGTCTCCCTTTTTAAAGGCAAACCGGCTCAGATGAATACTCTGCGGCGAGCACGAGGCCAAGGTACGCAAAACCTCCAACACCGAACCTTCATTTCTGCCCAAACTCACGTAGCGCTCCAGATCCAGCCGCACCTGGCTTCTTTCCTCATCCACAGGCTGCTCCGCAACCAATTGCGATTGTAGTTCCGCCAAGCACTGTGCACGCCACCAAATCTCGGACCCAGCCCCTCCAAGGAGCAGCAGAGCCAGCAAAACCACCAGAGCCGAAAGACTTTTGACCCATTGGCTGCGATAGCGTTTTTTCAACGCCAGCTTGTCCTGTTTAGGAAGAAAACTCATGCCATCCGGTCCCAGGGCACAACCCAAGGCAATCAAGGGCGAAATATCGGATAAGCGCCAATTCCATTCGCGCCCTAACTCCAAAACCTGCACGTTTTTTTTGACACGGCCCTGGAGGTAATTTCCCAAGGGCACGAGCTGCGGGTGCACTCCCAGCAAAACCAGGCGCTCGATGTTCTGGCCGGGACGATGATTTTGGTAGGCCTTCAGAGTCCAGAGTGTTTCCTCGACCACACTGTCTTGAATCTTATCGTGCTGCCCCTCACCCAATTCGGGCACAGAGCGGCTGAAAGCAAGCCGGCCCTCGTCAACAATAACAAACTCAGCACCGGAGGCATCCAAGTGCACCAGGCAAAGCGCGCTCTTAAGATCCATCTGGTAACCCCGGTCATTCGCTCTGCGGGACAAAGCCCTCCACGCATTCAGCACACCATAGCTGCTCACGGAGACTTCCGGAACTCCGGCACCGGCGAGGGCAAAAAGCCGCAGGA
This sequence comes from Candidatus Omnitrophota bacterium, assembly GCA_016929445.1. Lineage (NCBI taxonomy): Bacteria > Pseudomonadati > Candidatus Omnitrophota > Candidatus Omnitrophota bacterium. Next base: position 2,852 of record JAFGIU010000099.1, on the reverse strand, counting down.
GGCGTTTGACGGAACCTGCATGGGCCAAAGCCAAGAGCACCTCGCTGGAGCCGTCCGGCATAAACCGCACCACTTTATGATCAAAAACAATCTCATCCTTACTATAGGGAAGCTGGGAAGGCGCCTGCAGCTCCACCATCCCGGCAATTTCTTCCGGATCCTGTGTAGGCAGGTGCAAATGTCTCAAGGTCACTTGAGAGCGAGGGAGACTGACAACGACTCTGTCCTTGGATCCTGCAAGACGGCGAAACGCCGCCTTCAACTTACCCGCGACTATTTCGTCGGGCAGGTCCGGGGGCAGAACATCAAGGCCGAGTGAGCGGATAAGACCTTCCTTCGAAGTCGTCGCCGCTTGAGCCAACCGGATCGATTCCGGCTTCAGCTCGATCCCCGTGCACAGAATCGCTCTTTTCAAGAAACCCATTAAGGGCATCCAACACCTCTCTAGGACTGATGGACTTCATACAAGTGATGTGACTGCATCGAGTACGATAGCACGGCCCGCAAGGAACCTCTTTCTGAATGACTTGAAGGCAAGGGGCCGGAGGGATATGGCGCTCTGCCTCTGTGGGCCCGAAAAGCGCAACCGTAGGCAAACCCACAGCCGCGGCAACATGCAAAGGCGCGCTGTCTCCGCACACCAGGGCTGAGCACCTGCGGAACAAAGCCACCAGCTCACCCAAGGAAGTCTTCCCTGCCAACTCAATGGGTTTGGATCCGGAGACTTGCGCTATCTTGGCCCCCAGCTTCCCCTCCTTTTTGGTGCCGACCAAAACGCAGCGCACGGATCTCTTGCCCAGTTCGTCACAGAGCTCGGCAAAATGTTCCAGATCCCAACGCTTAGTTGGCCAACTTCCGCTCCCCGGATGCAAAGCAACCAGGACTTGATTGTCTCTGAGCCAAGCCTGTTTGAGCAAAACTTCGATTCGTTCCCGGTCTTCGGGCTTTGCCCACAACTCCAGACTCTCATCCGTCACATTGATCTTCGCCCTGCCCAAGACCCGCGCTTGATGTTGAATCGGGGGGAGAGGCTCCTTGGGCAGCGGAACAGTGTAATTCAGCAGAAAACTCCATTTTCCGTTCTCATATCCGTACCGGCGAATGGCGCCGCTTAAGAAACTCAACGCATGGCTGGAGCGGTTATTTTGCAGATCAATGGAAATATCAAAACCCTCACCCCGCAAAATCCGGCCCATGCGCCATATCCCGCGCACGCCCCGGTGAGTTCCGCTGCGGTCCAGGACCATGACTTCATTGACGTATGGAGAACTCGCCATCATCGGGGCAATCTCCTTGCTTGTCAGGAGAGTAATATGCGCTTCAGGCCAAGCCTTGCGGATTGCGCGCAGGCTGGGAACTCCCAAAACGATATCCCCCAAAGCACTGTATTTGATGATAAGCACCCGGGATTCGGCAAGCACTTCCTCATAAACCGCCAAGGTCTTATCCACCATCCGGTCCAAGGAAAATTTCTTTTCCACACGGCGCCGCGCGGAAACACGCAGGCGCTCCATCCTCCCGGGGTCCCGGAGCAATTTGACGATACTGTCGGCCAGGATCTGGGGATTGCCCGGAGGGGTAAGCACACCGGTCACGCCGTCTTCCACCGCATCCACAATACCCCCGATACGGCTGGCAAGCACCGGGACCCCCGCGGCAGAGGCCTCAATGAGAACCCGGCCAAATGCCTCGGGCCCGGTCGAAGGCAAAACCAACAAATCCAGTTCGCTGTACACCGATCCAATGCGATCGGTGGAGGGACGCAACTCAACCTGGCGGGTTAAACCCAGCTGGCGGATGAGAAGCTTGATCTGCTCGGCGTAATTCTCCTTTCCGCGCTCCGGACTTCCCACGATCACCGCACGCGCTCGAGGTAAAACACGAGCGACGCGGGCAAAGGCCTTGAGAAAGGTCTCATGCCCCTTTATCGGTGTGAGCCGCCCGATCACACCCACCAAAGGGCCCTCCTCTTTACGTTCCTCCGGCCTTGAAGGAGCATACGGAAACTGTTCCAGATTGACCCCGCGGTGAACTAACCGGATCTTTCTCAGGGGCACCCCAAACTGATCCATCATGTGCTGGCCCACGGCCTCGCTAATAACGATCACGCGCTTGCCCTGTCCCATGATCCGGCTGACCAAGTGCGTGGAGTAGTAACCGTGAGCCGTGGTCACCAAAGGGATCATGCAGCGCCGGCAGGCCAGATACGCGCTCAGGGCGGGAATGCGGGAACGCGCGTGCACCACATCAATGGATTCCTTGCGGATAATCTCGGCCAGCCGTCCGGCCATAAGCCAAACGCCGGGCAAATTCTTGCGGTGCACAGGAAGAGTGTAGTGGACTGCCGAAGCGCGCTCCAGCTCCGGAACCAGCCGCCCACCTGCAGAAACGACCACGGCCTTGTGGCCTCGCTTCACCAGGGAGCGAGCCAGATCCAAAGTTCCGGTTTCCACACCCCCTACTTCCATTCTGGGAACCACTTGAAGAATATTCATCAGATATCAGGCAAGCACGCGTTGAAGGGCTTCTTCAACAACAATGCGGTCATCTAAAACCTTGCCCGCACGCGGAGCATGCCAAATCCTCTCCAGTGAACTGCGCAACTCCTCTTCTCCCACAAGTGAGAGAAAACCCCCTTCGTCCATACTTTCTAAGAATTTACCCACTCTCCCCCCATGATACACCCCTTGCGGGGACTTGGAGTTTGTGTAACCCCTCCTGCCGCTCACCTTCCAACCCGGGGGTATAACCGCCAGCACGGGACGGCGCGAACTCACGGCCTCAGAAATCATGGAGACGCTTTCCCCCGTCACTACCGCAACCTTGGACAAACCCAGAATGCCCGCCACCAC